>JBBRHH010000336.1:0-6935 GCA_038222915.1 Tepidisphaerales bacterium | reverse complement strand
CCGGAGGCGGGGGTGATCGCGGGAGTGATTCTTGCGGTGCATCCGATGCTGCTCGCGCATCTGACTTATTACTGGGACACGTTTCCGGCCCTAGCGATGTTTCTGTGGCTGCTGGTGGCGGCGGATCGGCTTGCGAACGACGGGGGCTCGGTGCGCGGGGCCGGATTATTCGGCGCGGGGCTGGCGGTGCTGGCGCTGACGAATGTTTCTTTTGTGCTGGCTTATCCGGTGCTGGCGGCGGTGGTTTTGTTGCGGCGCGGCGCGGGCGAGCGGTTGAAAAGTCTAGCCGCGATGGTGGCGGTGTTTGTGGCGGTGTTGCTGCCGTGGACGATTCGGAATTATCACACGTTTGGAAAGGTGTTTTTTGTGCGGGCGGGGGCGGATCTGGAACTGCGGATTGGGAATGCGCCGGGTGGCGATGGGATGAGCATGACGGCCATGCGGAACCATCCGTTTGTCGACCCGGATGAGGGGGCGATGATGCGGGAGATGGGGGAGATGAAATATTTTGAGCTGTGCAAGCGGCGGTTTCGGGAGGAGTTTCGTGCGTCAACGTTTGTGCGGCGAAGCGTGCATCGGACGGTGGCGCTGGTGATGGGCGATCCGCATACGACGGTGCCGTGTCCGTTGATGCCACGGCTGATGGTGCGTGGATGGACAATGGGGCACCTTGCGGTGAATGGCGTGCTGACGCTGCTGGGGATTGTTGGGATGTGGGTGATGTGGCGGGAACGGAAATTTGAGCTTTGGCTGGTTGCGGCGGCGCTGATGTCGGTGGCCGCGTTTGTCATTACGCATGTGCAGGATCGGTATGCGTTTGGATTGCGCGCGGTGATTTATTTGTTTGCGGGGGTGGGGATTTGCTGGGCATTGGGGTACCGCCGGATACTGATCAAGTCAGATGTAGCGGTTGTTTGACTATATCTTTGCAAGCTGCACGAAGTGATGGTCGTTGTGCTCGAGGTCAACGTGATAATGCCGGGCACAAGCGAAGATCAGCAGGTCGGTGGCTGGAACCGTCAGGCCCGCGTCGCGGGAGCGTTCGGCGAGATTTACGCTCCTGGTCCAAACGGCAGCATCGATCGACAGGCACGGAAGATCACGCTCGAATTCGCGCAGCACTTTCTTCTCCTTGCTGCCGCGCACTCCATTCCATAATTCCAAGCGAACCATATCGCACCAGGCGGCCTCGCCGCTGATCAGTAGGTCATGTACGCGGGTGCGAACGACAGCATCACCCTTGATCCGCAGTGCCTGAATCCAACTTGAACTATCGATGAGAACCACGTTGGCCTTTGGCGGGTTTTTCGGATCGCATCTGATCCAGTTCGCGGACGCTCATGACGTGCTTCAGTGTTCCGAGGTGTTTGGCCAGGCCCGCGATCCGGCGTCGGCGCGTGAATTCCTCGACGGCCGATAGAACCAACTCGCGCGCTGTCGCTGCGCCGGAGAGTTGCATTGCTTCCTTCATTGTCCTGTCCGGTATTTCAAGTGTCATTTTCATGGCGGTCATCCAAATTGCGATTACCTATCCAACTCCGCCGCGATGACGTTGATGCTGCCCAGCACCGCCACCACATCACTGATCATGTGGCCTTCTATCAGCTTCGGGAAGACCTGGTAGTTGATATACACTGGGGGCCGGGTGCGGACGCGCCAGGGGATGTTTTCGCCGGCGCTTACGATGTAGTAACCGAGCTCGCCGTTGGCGCTTTCGATGCAGTTGTAGACTTCGCCGCGCGGGGCCGTGAAACCGCGGTTGGTCATGATCAATTCGAAGTGCTGGATCAGTCCTTCGATGCTGCTGTAGACCTCGCCCTTGGGCGGCAACACTTCCTTGCCTTCAGGGCTGACGTTGACCGGGCCAGGCGGGATGTTGTCGATGAGCTGACGGATGATGTGGAGCGACTGCGTCACTTCCTCCAGGCGGACGAGGTAGCGGGCGTAGACGTCGCCCGTCGTCATGACGGGGACTTTGAAGTCGACGGCCGGTGCGCCCTGGCCGTCCCAGTTGTCCTGGAAGCAGAGATACGGCTCATCCTTGCGGATATCGCGGCGGACGCCGCTGGCGCGGGCGAGCGGGCCGGTGAGGCTGTACGAAATCGCTTCGGCCTCGGAGATGTAGCCAACGCCCTGGGTGCGGTCGATGAAGATGCGGTTTTTGTTGAGGAGCTTCGCGACGTCTTCGGAGGCCTTGGGCATCTGTTCGTTGACAAACTTTTTGACCATGCGCTTGAAGACGTCTTCGTCGGGCAGGTCCATGTTTAGGCCGCCGACGCGGGTCCAACTGGTGTGGAAGCGCTGGCCGGACATGTACTCGACGATGTCGTAGATCACTTCGCGTTCGTTGAAGCCGTAGAGGAAGGCGGTGAACGCGCCCAGATCGAGGCCGGCCGCGCCGATGCAGAGAAGATGCGACTGGATTCGGCCCAGCTCACCGGCGATCGTGCGGAGCACCTTGCACCGCGGGGTGAGATCGATGCCCATCAGCTTTTCGACTGCGCCGTGCCAGGGGAGTTCGTTGTAGATCGGCGCCGAGTAGTCCATGCGATCGACGATGGTGACGTACTGGTTGTAGTTGAGGTGTTCGCCGAGCTTTTCGAAGCCGCTGTGGAGATAGCCGATGTGCGGGGTGCACTTGGTGATGCGCTCGCCGTTGATCTCGAGGACGATGCGGAGGGTGGTGTGGGTGGCCGGGTGCTGCGGGCCGAAATTGAGGGTCCAGTGGTTTTCCGGTTCGACGCCGCCTTCGGGAGGAAGGAGATCCGGGGAAGCTGGGGTAAGCGTATAGGGCATAGTGATATTCCAAACGTTGCGGATTCGCGCAAATCTTAAGGTGCGGAATTATAGCGATGGGGGGCGATCGTGCCATGCTTCACGATTTGCGGTCGGAACGGTCAGTGGATTGAGCTTGTCAGGTTCGTAACGGTGGAACTCGCCGTGGACCGTTTGTTAGAATCCGCTCCATGGGCTCCCCAAAGGCAAAAAACGTCGACGACTACATCGCCAGCGCCACCGACGAAACCCGCCCCATCCTCGCGAAACTGAGGCGGATCTTCCAAGAGGCGTCGCCGAAGCTTGAGGAGGTGATCAAGTGGAACGTGCCGTTCTTTGTGTACAAGGGGCCGGTCGGCGGCTTCGCGGCCTTCAAGAAGCACGTGAGTTGGGGGTTGATGAAGGCCAGGCTGCTGAACGATCCCGACGGCATCGTCGGCCGCCGCGTCATGATGGGTGGAAAGATCACGAAGGTGTCAGAAATTCCGCCGGCGTCGAAACTGGCCGGCCTTATCAAGCAGGTGATGGCTCTGAACGAGGCCGGTATCAAGAATCCCAAACCGCCGGAGCCGAAGGTGCCAGCCGACTTTGCGGCCGCGATGAAGAAAAGTAGTGCGGCGGTGATGCACTACGCGGCCTTCACGCCCGCGCGGAAGTGGCAATACGTCAACTGGATCAACAAGGCCAAGCGGCCGGAGACGCGGGCCAAGCGGATTGGGACGGCGGTGGAGTGGATTGGGGTGGGGAAAACGATGAAATGAAAGCTGGCGTGGTGACGCGGGGCCGATGGGATAGTCGAAGCGCAATTGTGAGAATCACATCGAAGCACGCCAACTGGCCCAGTTTACGTAAAACTGTTATCCAACCGAGCTGCCCGCCGTTATCTGGCGCGCAGGTCCGCTACTATCACATCGATTCCTTTGCTATGCATTGTCTCTTCGGTGACATAGCTCGAGCTAATTCCATTTTTGATGCGCACTGTGACATCGAAACCCGAGCTCGCGTTTGGCTTGACGATGTAGCCATCGCGCAGCAGCCGCAGATTCAGCTCGGTCTCTGCACGGGCCTTCGCGTTGGTTTCGCGCAAGAACGCAGATTCAAGTTCCGGCAACATTTTCTTTCTCTCAAAAATGCCGATCTTCTGCGCTGCCTTCCATCGCACCCGCGAACTTTTGTCAGTCAGACCACTTCGTAGCAAGGAGTCCGCGACTTCTATCGAGGTCATCGGGAGGAGGCAACACAGCGCTGCAAATCGGATGTGTGACTGCCGGCTCGTAAACATTTCGGCGACTGCTTGTGCCGCAGCCTCCCATCGCACGGCCAGATCTCCGAGTAACTCCGTTGAATTCATCCATAGGAGGGCACGTGGACTACTGGCCGCGTTGACGACAGTCATCAAGTGCTCAGACGACAGCTTCCCGCTCTCCACCGCGGCATCATACGCGTCAGCAAAAGCGAAGACCGCTGCTTCCTCCTCGGCTGTGCGAATGCCGCGCCATCGCGCGAACCAGGCTTCATATCTCTCTCGCTGTTTCCCCATGCGAGCATTCTTAGCAGGATAATTAGCTATTTGCCAGACCAGCGATGCCACATGGCACGCAGGATCTGATGATATTGTCAATCTGTCCAGTTCGGCCTTCAATCAGGCGTGGCGCCGAAGCCGCACGCCGACCTCACTTGACTCGGACCTCACGCTCGATCAAGTTCGCAATGAGGTTCAACTTGCTGAGCGAAGACGCAATGATCGGGTCCTGACTTTCCGCAAGTCCCTTTTGCAAGTTACGAACAGCGAGGCTCAAGACGATTGCAGTATCACCGCGGAGAAATAAGCCGGGCCAATCGTTCTGAAACTGAACCGCGCCATCCTTTACAACCCCAGAGCCACCGGGCAGCGGAATTTTCAACACGGGTCAACCCTCCTAGTGTTTTTTGGCGGTAGATAAGTTCAGTGCCACGGCCTCCCGAACCAAGGCCGTCAACGCTGTCCTGTTGATCTTCTCCCCCTCGTGAATGTCGATCGCGCGGCGGGTGTTCCCCTCAAGGCTCGAGTTGAACAATTTTGCCGGGTCCTTTAGTTTGGCCCCTTTGGCGAAGGTGAGCTTCACCACTTGCTTGTACGTCTCGCCCGTACAGACGATGCCCCCCTTTCCTCCGTGGCTCGACCAGACGGGCACTCCCAATGGGTTCGTGGGCTTGATCCATTTGCGCTCCTCGATGATTTCCGGGTCGGCCTTCAGGATGAGCGCGCGGACCTCGGCCAGCATCTTCCCGCGCCAGTCCGGCAACTCGTCGATTCGTTGGTCGATCAATTTCGAGGCTGGCTTCGCTTTGGTTGGCTCAAGCTTCTTCATCGGTGACCTCCATAATTATACTTCTTACACTGCATCGCGGCTGCCTGAGATAGCCGCCTCGGCCGCCGGATTACCCCGAATATTAAGCGGCAGGCCCTGAATGCCCATCGCCTCCAGATCACATGCGAACATACTGCAGGCGAGTTCCGTTGGCAGGTGTTCCGGGACATCGTGATAGTGGAGCGTCACGTTCAGGCAGGCGATGCGGTCGGAGATGGCGCTGACGGCGCGAAGGTCGTGACTCACGAGCACGATCGTCAGATTGAGCTCCTGCTTCAGGCCTTGCAGAAATTCGATGAAGCGCTGCTGGCCGGAGCGGTCGATGCCGGTCGTGGGCTCGTCGAGGAGGAGGAGGCGGGGTTTGGCGGCGAGGGCTCGGGCGATGAGGACACGCTGGCGCTGGCCGCCGGAGAGAGTGCCGATGGGGCGCTGGCTGATCTCCTTGCAACCGACGCGTTCGAGGAGGTGATCGACGAATTCCAGGTCGGCCGGGGCGTGCGTGCGGAGCATGCCGGTCTTGGCGGCGAGGCCAAGCTGAGCGACTTGTCGCACGCTGATCGGGAAGCTTTCGGGAACGGGGAAGTTCTGAGGCAGGTAGCCCACGAGATCGCCACGGCGGGCCGCATCCCTGGGCGACAGGCCGGCAATGGTGATCTTGCCGCGGGTGGCCTGATGGGTGCCGAGGAGCAGGCGGATCAGGGTGGTTTTGCCGCCGCCGTTGGGGCCGATCAGGCCGAGGGTCGTTCCTGATTCCACCGGAAGCGTGACATGCTTCAGCACGAGCTGGTCGCCATAGGCGAAGTCGAGATTATCGATCGTTACCAGCGGCTCGCGAGGCATCCTGGCATTGTACAGCCGCCGACTGCCGCTGCGCGATCTGCCCAGATTGCCATCGGGGAACGCCTTAGCAAAAATGTGACCAATACCATTGGTGTTTCCGAAAAATAATCGAAATGCGGGTTGCCTAAGCGGAGTGAGCGGGCTTATATTGTGTCGGACACCAGCAAAGAACGTGCCCAAAGGCACGATAGGTTAAGTTACTCATGGCAATGCAGTTATCGCAAAACTTTCGACTGGAACAGCGGCAATTGTTGACGCCGCGGATGATCCAGTCGATGGAAATCCTGCAGTTGCCGTTGATGGCGCTGGAAGAGCGAATTGAGCAGGAACTCCAGAACAATCCGGTCCTGGAGCTTCGGGACGAAGGGGAGGATGGGACGGGGGAGGCTGTTGAAGCCCCGGCCGCCGGAGTGGATGGGGTTGATGGGGATCCACAGGCTCAATACTCCGAGTCCGAGACGCCGATGGTGGTCAAGGACAACGACAGCCAGGCCGACGATTTCGATCGCCTTGCCAAGCTGAGCGAGTATCTGGAGAACGAGGAGTATTCGACCAACTCGTCGATGAGCTCGCGGCTCCGCAATGCCGGTTCGGACGGCGAGCGCGACAAGAAGCTCGACGCGATGAACAACACCATCGCGCGGGGCGAGACGCTGGTGGACTATCTGCTGCGGCAGTGGGCGTTCATTGAGGTGACGCCCGAGGTGCTGGAGGCCGGCGAGGCGATCATCAATTACATTGACGCGCAGGGATATCTTCGGACTCCGCTGGAGCAGATCCAGAAGGAGTCGAAGCGGCCGATTACGATTGAGAACCTTCAGCGCGCCATCAAGGAAGTGCAGACACTGGACCCGCCGGGCGTGGGAGCTCGCGATCTGCCCGAATGTCTGTTGCTGCAACTGGACGCGCTGGAGATGGAAGGCGACGACGAGCAGATCGCCGGGCACGATTTTGAGCTGGAGCGGAAGC
>JBBRHH010000335.1:0-6953 GCA_038222915.1 Tepidisphaerales bacterium | reverse complement strand
CGTCGATCTTCTGCGCCAGGCTTCCGGACGTCCCGGCAGCATCCGCCACGCTGCTCCAGGTCTGTAAAATCTCCCGGCGGGCGTTGGCGAGGTTGAACTCCGCCGTCAGCTTGTCGCGCCTGGCGTGCAGGGCGGGTGCGGTGTCGGTGGACGCGGACTCCAGATCGCGATCCACCCCTTCAATCTGATGCTGCAACTGAATGATCTTCTGCGCGATGCCGAGGGCGGCGGTTGCGAGACGGGCGGCCTGCGAACCGCTCGGCGCGGTCGTGGCCGCCTTGGGATTGGATGCGAGGATGGCCGCCTCGGCGCGGGCGAAGACAAACGCCTGGCGCAGCGTCTGCCGCGCGCTCTGGCGCACGCTGTCCTGAAAGAGCATTTCTTCGGTGCTGAGCGGCGTCTGCTCCAGGGCATTGACGCGGCGGTACCAGTCGATGGTCACGCCCAGATGTTTAAGAATCTGATCTTCGGGCGTGGCCGTCGCGGCCGCGCCCCGGGCGGGCCTCGCCTGAGACGCGATCAGGCAGAGCATCAGCAAAGAACCCCGCAGCCATCTGTTGTGCATGAAAACCTTCTGAGAATTGCGGCCAAACCGCGCAGGATATCAATAGCGTCCGCGCGGATGTTTCCGCAACGCGTCTCTTTCCATCGGCTCGATCGTGGATTGACCATCGACACACCCGATTGCTCCCTTGTATCATCCGAAAACTACAGAAAGTCAGAGTTGCTTATGCGCTTTTTCGCGATCCTTCTCCTTTGCGGCCTCCTATCACTCCTTTTTGCCCCTTCCGGCTGCGCCACCCTCGCCAAGGGCGAAACGCTGATGCGTCACGAGAAGGGCGAGCAGGGGCTGGTGCTGAAAGTCGAGAAGGATGGCGAATACGCCCTCTTGATGGGCAATGACATTACGCCCAAGTTTAAAGTCCCCCTGCACAAGGGGGACAATATCGGATTTAAAACCGCCGCCGACGGCAAGGTGACGGCCGTCTGGGGCAGCGAGGAACGGCCGCTGGACGATGGCCGCTACTACTGGAAGTTTACCGCCAAGTAGCCCCGGCCCGATTCCTAAACGCCTTACCCGCGCCGCAGTAATAACAAGGACCGCCCCGCCGGTTGGACCGGAGGATGGCGCGTCTAAACAACACCCTTGCCCATCAAGGAAACAGGAGACCCCCCTATGCTCAAGCGTCTTAGTCTGATCGCACTGTTCGGCCTCGCGCCCGCCGCCCTGGTGAGCCACGCCGCCGACGCCCCCAAGCCTGATGCGCCCGCCGCCGCCAAGTTCGAGCTTCCCAAGCCCAACGCGGATGGGTTTATCCCCATGTTCAACGGCAAGGACCTCTCCGGCTGGAAGGGCCTCGATGGATTCTGGTCGGTGAAGGACGGCGTGATCGTCGGCTCGGAGACCAAGGAAACCTCCAAGCAGACGTTCCTGGTCTACCAGGCCCCGTTCGCGGATTTTGAGTTGCACTTCAAGTACAAGTGGGGCAGCGCGGACGGCAATTCCGGCGTGCAGTTCCGCTCCAAGATGATGGACGAGAAGACTTCCCGTATCGGCGGCTATCAGGCGGACTTCGACGCGGGCAACGGCTTTACCGGCATCATCTACGACGAAGCGGGCGGCGCGGGTGGACGCGGCGTCATGAGCAACCGGGGTGAGAAGACGACCTGGGACGCCGACAACAAGCGCACCAACACGCCGCTGGCCAAGACCAGCGACGAGCTCAAGAAGGTGATCAAGAAGGACGACTGGAACGACTGCGTGGTGATTGCCAAGGGCAACCACATCGTCTACAGCACCAACGGCGAAGTCACCACCGACCTGACCGACGAGAGCCCCAAGGCGGTCAAGGACGGCATCATCGGCCTGCAGATCCACGCCGGCTTTACGATGGAGATCCAATTTAAAGATCTCATGATCAAGCCGCTGGAAGAGAAGAAGTAAACGACGCCCCCCGGGCGAATCAAACTTGAATGGCGGGCGGACTAACCATCCGCCCGCCGTACTTTGCGCGCCCTTTTACGACTGTCTCTTCCCTGCAACACCCTTAAGTTGTTGTGTGTCACCGCACCGCAATGGCCTTGGAGAATTCCGACGTCGCCCCGGCCGCACTCGCCGTGGCGGTCGCGGTGATGACCGATCCCGCCGTCACGCTCTTCACCAGTTTGTTGAACGCTGCGTTGCCGTTTTGATCGGTGGTGACGGTCAGCGCTCCCAGATACAACTGCCCTTCGCCAAAGCCGGACGAGTCGGCCCTGGGTGAGGCGAACAACTCGATGTGGATCTCGGTGTTGGGAGTGCTGTTGAGCGTTCCCTTCACCGTTATGCCCGTTCCGCGGCGAATCGCCGATCGAAGCACTGGGAAGTTCTGCAAACCGTTGGGGCCAGCGTCGATGTCCATGGGGTCATTCACCGTGACTTTCGTGTCCTGCTGGCTGCTGAAGAGATTGATGCCCAGGCTAACGTTGGAGAAGATGGAGTTGCCCAGGATCGACACATTCTGAGAATCGCCGAACACACCCACGCCGGAAGTGATCTTGCCCGCCGTGCCGTTGAACGCGATTGTGTTGTTACGGATGGTTTGCGCCCCCGTCGCAGAGATGAACACGCCTGCGCCGCGATTGGGGATGGACTTCTTTCCTGTTGGATCGGTCCCGATGGAGTTGCCGGCAATGATAGTGCCGCTTGAAAGCGGCGGATCGGTCAGATCAACGATGGCAATCCCGTCCGCCCTGTTTCCGGAGATGACGTTGGCCCCCAGCTTGCCCACACGTCCGACGATGGTGCCCGTTGCACCGACCAACATTCCATCCCGATTGGCCAGCGCGGCCGTGCCGGCGGCATTGGTCCCAATGTAGTTGCCATAGACCGCAGTGTGCGTGCCCCCCTCCACCGAGATGCCGTCGTTGGCGTTCCCGGAGATAATATTGCGGCTCCCCTTCAGCAGCGATCCGATCGAGTTGCCACTTGAATCGCTCTGCACAATGATGCCGGCGTTGTGGTTAGGAATGGCAGCGTTGCCGGCGGCATTGGTGCCGATCTTATTTCCCTGAAGCACGTTGTTGTTGGATCCACTCGTCTTCCGGTTGCCGATCACCACGCCCGCGCCATTGCCGGAGATCAGGTTCCCCTGATTGGCCTTCGTGCCGCCAATGCGATTGGAAGCCGACCCGGCATCCAAGTAAATTCCCACGTCTCCGTTGGACAATGATTGTGTGCCGGGAAGATTGGTGCCGATGTAGCTGTTCTCCACCACATTGCCGGTGGCCGATGCCGACGCGATCTGCACGCCCTCGCCCGTGTTCCCCGAGATCACGTTGCGAAAACGCGCACCCGTCTGGTCGAGCCCGATGATATTGTGTGCCGAGAAGATGCGAATACCGTCGGTATTGGCCTGGGCCGTCTTGCCGGCTGGGTCGGTGCCGATGCGGCAACCGTAGATCTGGGTCAAACCGTCACCATCGATCTCGATGCCACAGCCGTCGAAGGCCTGAATGGCGAGGTTGGAGATGATGCTCCGCTGCGCATCGCCGGGGGCGGACCGGCCAAGTTGAAATCCGACGGCGCCGCCGCCAGTTGAGGTACCGTTAATCTGCAGCAGTGGATTCCCCAACGCGTCCACTGGCCCATGCATGACGATGTGCGCGTTGATCTGCGGGAGTTGCGTCAGCGGGGCGATGGTATGAATGCCCGCCCCAAGGTCGAAGACGATGTTGTCAACGAAGCCGATGCTGTTATTGGCGTCAAGGATCGCCTGGCGAAGCGAACCCGATCCTTCATCGTCCGTGTTGGTGACGAAGAAGGAGCGGCTGGAAAAGAGGAGGCGCTTTTCGAGGGGTTCGATCGGAGGGACAGGCCGGGCGGGATACAACCGGGTCACAGTGGATTTCATGCGCGATCCTTTCACGAGCGCCGCCGAGAAGTGGGGGTCGCGAGTATGACAGAATGAAGGGGGAGGGGAAAGTGGCTCTTCCACGGACTCATCGCAGCGGCGCGTCGGTCCGCTTGCTGCGGCGCGCGGCAAGCTCCCGCGGTCACGTGGAGGTTGCCACGGATGCTTGCGAGCGCCAACACCAAACGACAACCGTTAGCCGGAGACAGAGGGGGCGGTGCAGCTTGACTGCAAGTAAGAGTTTTGGCCGTCTCAGGAGTGGCGGCGACGATTGCCGCTTCTCCTCAGGCGGGCTGAGTGATGGTTTCTTCGGCGAAAACAAATGTTTCTGCGCATGAAACGCGCGCGGCAACGCCTGCCGCCCGGGATTACGCGGCATATTCCCGGGAAACCGCGGCGCATTCCCGGGATTGCGCCGCAGATTCCCGGGAACCGACCGCAGAATCCCGGCCTTTTTTGCGTGAATCTCCCGTTTGGGCCGAAGAATCGACCCTTTCTCCGGACCGGCCAAGCACCGCCCCGCCCGCCGCCGCCGCTCGAAATGCACCAACCCGCCGTTCCGCGCCATCCACCCCACCCCGCTCAGTGACACAACATCGTTCTTATGGGATGCCCGACGGTTTGGCGGATTGAATTTCTACTGGAAACCCCGAACCGGCCCGCCGCGCCCGGCGGCGTCGCGCCAGCCCGAGCGCCGGGAGAATCGCGGCGGCGCAAACAACAAACCAGTACGGGAGGACAAGGCCCAGCGTCCACTCACTGCCCGGGGAGGGAGCGTAGATGTCCCACACGAGCTCAAAACCTCCCCATCGTAGACATCGTGCCCAAGGCGTGAAGCTATGGTTCGTGGGAGGACCGACCCCCGTCACCGGACCCACCCTATATTCATCCAGCACGCCGGATGGAGTGCGGTAAAAGAGCGCCGGAAGCGAGTCTGGAAGACATCGAACGTGTGAATAGCTCGCCCCGGCTCCCCCGTCAGCCGATTGCAGATACCAACGGTGCGCGAAAAACTGCTCGTCAACGGTTCGCCACCGCTCCAGATGATATTCTCGCTGGTGCCAGTGACTGTCCACCCACATCCCAATCCCCGCGACAAGGACCAGGAGTGAAACGCCGGTCAACAGCCGCAAGCCAAGGCGCATCATCGTGACCCCAGCATACCGCAGAAGGCCCGTAAAACCGCAGCCCCCTACTCCCTCCCCGCCTGCATCCGTGGCCATCCGTGAACATCTGTGGCCAACATTCTTCTCCTCTTGGCAGCCCTCCGTGAACTCTCTGGTAAACCTCTCTTTCATCCCCGCACCGCCTGAACCTATACTGCAAGCGACCGTAAGGCCTATTGGGCAAGCCCGATTCGACAACGGCGGCAGCGGGCTCGGATAGAAAAGAGACAGAGGAAAGGCAGGCCATTTGAACATGCAGGATGCAGACGGCTTTAAGGTGCGCGCGGGGACGGTGCGCGCCGCGCTGGCTTTACTTATTGCGCTCCTGTGCGCCCCCACTCTCACCCGCGCGGCGGCCCCGAAGAAGGTCGACTTTAATCGCGATATCCGCCCCCTGCTTTCCGAGAACTGCTTCAACTGTCACGGCCCCGACGAGAACAAGCGCAAGGCCAAACTGCGCCTTGACCAGAAGGCCTCGGCCACCGCCCCCGCCAAATCCGGGGAGATCGCCATCGTGCCGGGGGAGCCGGCCAAGAGCGAGCTTGTCCGCCGCATCACCACCGACGACGCCGACGACCACATGCCCCCCGCCAAGACCGGCAAGAAGCTCTCGCCCGAGCAGGTGGAGCTTTTAACCCGCTGGGTCAGGGAGGGCGGCGTTTATCTTCCGCACTGGGGGTTTGCCACGCCCCTGCGGCCTAATCTGCCTGAGATTAAAAGCAAAGCGTGGCCGCGCAATGAGCTGGATCATTTTGTGCTGGCCGATCTGGAGGAGAAGGGCCTTACGCCGTCCCCCGAGGCGGACAAGACTACGCTGATTCGCCGGTTGTCGCTGGATCTTCTTGGCCTGCCGCCGACGGCCGCCGAGGTGGATGCGTTTCTCGCCGACACGTCGCCACAGGCGTATGAGAAAGTCGTCGACCGCCTGCTCGCCTCGCCACAGTATGGCGAGCGGATGGCCATGCAGTGGTTGGACGGGGCGCGCTACGCGGACTCCAACGGGTATCAGGCCGACTATGAAAGGTATCAGTGGCCCTGGCGCGACTGGGTGATTAGCGCGTTCAATAACAATAAACCGTACGACCAGTTTACGGTCGAGCAGATCGCCGGGGATTTGCTGCCCAACGCCACGCAGGAGCAGAAGACCGCCACGGGTTTTAATCGCAACCACCGCATCAATACCGAAGGGGGAGTGATCGCGGAGGAGTGGCGGGTGGAAACGGTGATCGATCGCGTGGAGACGACGTCGGCGGTGTGGCTGGGGCTGACCATGGGCTGCTGCCGCTGCCACGATCACAAGTATGACCCGATCTCGCAGAAGGAATTTTACCAGTTCTTCGCGTTCTTCAACAACGTGGATGAAACCGGAACCGGCCAGGAACGGCCCGTCAATCATCCGCCGCTGCTTTCGATGCCGCGGCCGACCGATGCGGGGAAATTAAAAGAGTTTGACGCGAAGATCGCGGCGGCGGAGACGAAGATTCGCGAGCATGAGACGAAGCTGGCGGAAGTGGCCGAGGCGTGGGAGAAGTCGCTGGGCGAGGCCGGCAAGCCGGTGGAGTGGATGGTGCTGGCCGGAGGCGAGAAAAAGGCCCAGAGCGGCGCGACGCTGGAGGAGCGGCCGGACAAATCCATCTTTGTCAGCGGCGCGAACCCCGCCACGGATATTTACACGATCAGCGCCGCCGTGCCGGTGAAGCAGATCATGGGTGTGCGGCTGGAGGCGCTGCCGGATGACGCGCTTCCAGGCAAGGGGCCGGGCCGCTCGGAGAACGGCAACATCGTGCTGACGGACGTGATGGTGCGGGTGGCCGGCAAAGAGATCAATTTTAAAGGCGCGACGGCCGACTTCAGCCAGAATCAGTTTCCCGTCGCCGACGCGATCGACGCCGAG
>JBBRHH010000334.1:0-6954 GCA_038222915.1 Tepidisphaerales bacterium | reverse complement strand
GGCTAGGGAGTGATTTTGGAGGGCTCGACCAGTGTCCAGACGGCGGCGAGGAGTTCGTCGGCGGCTACGGGCTTTGACAGGTGGGTTTGAAAGCCGGCGCGGATGGAAAGGGTTCGATCTTCGTTTCGCGCAAAGGCCGTCAATGCGATGGCCGGGAGTTGCTCAGGGGTATAGCCCTTTGCGCGGACGGAGCGGATGAGATCGTAGCCGTCGCGGTCGGGAATACCGACATCGCTGATTAAAACATGCGGAGCGAATTCGGAGAGAATTTTGAGGGCGGCCGGGACGTCGGACGCTTCGGCTACTTCTGCACCGTGTCTGCTCAGGACTCGTTTCAGCACGGCACGCGCGTCAGCGTCATCGTCTACGACAAGGGCGCGCACGCCGCGGAGGCCGGTGAGAGGGAACGGGGTTGACGGGATGGGCAATGGGCCGTCTTCGAAGGCGGGTGTCTCGTGTGCGGGTTGGTCTGGCGGAAACTCGGAATGGACCGCCGAGATGGGGAGGTTCACGGTGAACGTAGAGCCGTGGCCTTCGCCTTTGCTGTAGGCGGAGGTCGTGCCGCCATGCATTTCGACGAGGTGCTGAACGATGGCAAGACCTAGACCCAGGCCGCCCTGGTTTCGGGTGGTGGAGGCGTTTTCCTGACGAAAGCGTTCGAAGATGTGGGGGAGGAAATCGGGTTTAATGCCCTGGCCGTTGTCGGTGACTTTGATGGAGACGTGGGAATTAATGCGCTCGAGCGCGACCTGGATCGTGCCGCCCTTCGGGGTGAATTTGACGGCGTTGTTGACGAGGTTCCATATGACCTGCTGAAGCCGGTCGGGGTCGCCGGTGATGGGGCCGGAGTTTGGATTCAGGTTGCTGAGAAGACGAATACCTTTGGCCTGGATGGCGGGCATGATGGTTGCGAGGGCCGCTTGAACCGTGGCGGCGGGATCAATGGGGCGGACGTCGAGACGGAGCTTGCCCGAAGTGATGCGGGAAACGTCGAGAAGGTCGGCGATCAACTGGGCCTGGGATTGTGCATTGCGATCGATCGCGTCGATGCCTTCGGCGATATCGGCGTCGGTTGGTTTTCCCTGCTTGAGAATCTGCGACCAGCCGACAATCGCGTTCAACGGGGTGCGGAGTTCGTGGGAGAGCGTGGCGAGGAACTCGTCCTTAAGACGGTTGGCGCGCTCGGCCTCTTCACGTGCGGCGCGCTCGGAGGCGAGCAGGCGCTCGCGCTCGGCTTCGTAGGCCTTGCGATCGGTGACGTCGTTGACGATGGCGAGGCGAACGCCCGGAATGGAGTGGCTTGCGATGCTCCATTCGAGCTCGACGTGTTTTCCGTCAGCGCGGATTAACGGAAAGGTTCCGCGCCATGAGCCGCGTTCTTCAACTTCACGAGCTATGGCGACAGTGTCGTGTTCGTAGCTGGCGGGGACGAAAGAGGAATGGTGGCGGCCAATGATTTCTTCGCGGGGGCGGCCGAGGAGACGGCACATGGCCGGGTTTACTTCGAGATAGACGAGGTCCTTGCTGACGAGCAGGATGCCGGTGAGCGCCTGGTCGAAAATGGCTTTGAACTTGGCCTCGCTCTTGCGCATTTCGTCCTCGGCGCGGCGGGCTCGCAGGAAGGCATTAACCGTTGCGACGAGAACCTGCGGCTCAACGGGGTGGGTGAGATAGCCATCGGCGCCGGCGTCGAGGCCTTCAACTTTGTCGGTGTCCTTGACGAAGGAGGCGGAGAGATGGATGACGGGGAGGCGTGCGGTATGAGGGATCGAGCGAATGTGGCGACAGACTTCGAAGCCACTGATATCGGGCAGGTTGACGTCGAGGACGACGAGATCCGCGCCGGTGGAAAGAGAGAGAGCTTCTGCTCCGGTGGCCGCCTCGAGGAGCGTGAAACCGGCAGCGCGCAGGACGCGCGATGTGGCGTAGCGGCCAGCGGGGTTGTCGTCGACCACCAGGATCGATGAGGGGTTTTCAGTGGACATCGCTCGTGCTCGAGGTGTTTGCCGCGGCTGGATTGTCTGTGATTGGCGTGTCCCCGGCAACCGGCTCCAAACCAAGTTGCGCTGGAATGGTGACGGCGAAGGTTGAGCCGACGCCGGGCTGGCTGTCGACGGAGACAGTTCCGCCCAGGAGGCCGGCCAGCTTTTTGCTCAGCGACAAGCCCAGGCCGGTGCCACGGAATCTCTTCTGGATGGGTGAGTCGACCTGAACAAAGTCTTCAAAGATGGCCGCATGGTGCTCTTTGGCGATACCAATTCCGGTGTCCGTCACCGCGAAGACGACGGTAGCAGCGTCACCGGCGCGGGCCGAGACGCGCACTTCGCCGGACTGGGTGAATTTCAACGCATTGGAGATGAAATTCCGGAGAATCTGGGAGAGCTTGGAATTGTCGGTGTAGACGCGGGCGACATCGACGGGGTCTTCGAAAATCAGGGTGACGGTGTCGCTGGTGAGAATGGGTTTGAACATGCCGCGTAACGCGGAGAAGAGATCGACCATCTCGAACCAGGCCGCCGAGATGGTGATTCGCCCTGCCTCCACTTTAGCGAGATCGAGCAAGTCGTTGACCATCTCATTGAGCTCGGCCGCCGCGCTCTGGATGAACTTGACCTGTTTTTCCTGCTCGTTGGAGAGCGGGCCGTCGAAGCGGTCGAGGAGGATACGGGCGATGCTGCGGATGGAACCGAGGGGTGTGCGGAACTCATGGCTCATGTAGGAGAGGAACCGGCTTTTGAGCTCGGAAACGTCGCGGAGCGCGCTGGCCTGATCGTCCAGCTCAGCATAGAGGGCGACAACGCCCTGGTTGGTTTCGGCCAACTCGACGTTGAGTGCCTGCACCGCGGCGGCGAGCGCATCGCGTTCGCGGCGCAGTTCGATCAACTCCAGATTGGCATCTTTCACATCGTTCATTGCTTCATGCGGCATCATTTTGTGCGGGACCAACGACCAGTACGGTTGAATCATCCCGGTCGCGACGAAAGTCGCGAAGCAGGACTCCGGCGATGACGGCGGGGTGACGGCGCGAGAGGCCGGGATATTTGCCGAGATCCCATCGGGTCTGAAGTCCATCGGAATGTAGCACAAGCAGGCTGGCTGGGGACCATGGATATTCGAAGGTTTGAATCTTGCGGACCGTGTGGCCGACGGTGCCGTTGTGGGAAAAGAGGCCGCGGCTGGAACCGTCCGCGGCAAGGAGGGTCCCGGCGATGTTGCCCACGCCGACATACGTCAGCTTTTCAGCGGCGATGTCGATCCGTGCGATGGCGATGGCAGCGCCGCGCGTTCCGCTGATCGCTGCATGCATTTTGTCCAGCAGAACGGCAGGAGCGGCGGCCGGATTTTCGTCGAAGACTTTGCATGCTGCAGCCGATGCCTCCGCGGCGAGGGGGCCGTGACCGAGGCCATCGGCGATCATAAGCGAGACGAAATCTCTATCGGATCGGAAGGCGCGCCATGCATCGCCGCAGGCTGTTTCATAGGGGGCGGGCACGGAAAGTGCGGAAATGCGATGTGGGAATTGTGAACGGGGTGGGCTTTGCGCTGAAACGATCGTGCACGAGATGACGGTACCGGTGGAACTGGAGAACAGGTCGCACGTGTCGGAAAGTCTTCGGACAGCGCCGAGCCCATTGCCGGGTGTTCCAGCGGTGGAATAGCCGTCGGTAAAACAACGCGCAACGTCGAGCATGCCGGGGCCGATGTCGATGGAAATGATCTCAATCGAGCCCACGCCATCGATGACACTCGATCCGATCAGCATCCGCGCGTCGGTGGGGTTGGCGTGGCGGACGAGGTTGGTGGCGATCTCGGTGGCGACCAGAGAAGCGCGGCCGGCGTCGGTGTCGGTCAATTTAACTGCCGCCGCCAGGCCAATGGTCGCGCGCCGGGCCTCTCCGATGGAGCTGCTGTCGGCGATCGGGATGAGCGTGTGGCAGGTCATGGAATCATTTCCAGCGGGTGACGGTCACCCGTGTGCCTCGCCCGGGTGCAGTGTCGATATCAAATTCGTTCACCAATCTTCTGGCACCGGAAAGGCCGAGCCCCATCCCCGAGCCGGAGGTCCATCCATCCTTCAACGCGAGGGAAAGGTCGGGAATGCCGGGTCCCTGGTCTTTGAAGGTCAGGCGCAGGCCGCGTTTGGGCATTTCGGAAAGGGATTCGCAGAGTAGCTCGCCGCCACCGCCGTAGACGACGGTGTTGCGGGCAAGCTCGCTGGCAGCGGTGACGATCTTGGTTTGATCGACGAGGCCGAAGCCGAGTTCCAGTGCAAGACGTCGGACTGCCTGCCGCGCCAGGACGATGTCGTGCTCGGTGCGGACGGGCAGCGTTTCAGTTTTCGTTACTGCCATGATCGACGTCCTTCCCTGCCAGGGTAGATCGCAGGCGTTCCATGCCGCGCTCGACATTCAGTGCTGTCTGTACGCCGGCGAGCGTAAGACCAAGTTCGACCAGCGTGATGGCAACGGCCGGCTGCATGCCGACGACGACGGTGCTGGCGTCGAGGAGGCGCGCCATGCCGCTGATGTTGGCGATCATCCGGCCGATGAACGAATCGACCATCTCCAACGCGCTGATGTCGATCAGAACGCCTTTTGCCCCGGTCCGCTCGATCATCGCGGTGAGGTCATCCTGCAATGTCATGGCGAGGCGGTCGTGCATGTCGACCTGAATGGTGACAAGCAGATATTCGCCCATGCGTAATATGGGAATGCGATCCATGCTGCGCTCCGGTTGGGCCTATGCCTTGTTCCTGGTGACAACGAAGCCGGATCGCTTAAGGGCAAGCGCGAGCGCGTCGGCGAGATTGGCCTTGGTGATGACGCCCTGCAGATCGACGCCAAGATGGACGATCGTCTGGGCGATCTGCGGGCGAACGCCGCTGATGATGCAATCAGCGCCCATAAGGCGAATCGCGGCGACGGTTTTGAGGAGGTGTTGGGCGACGAGCGTATCGACGGTGGGGACGCCGGTGATGTCGATGATAGCGATCTCGCTGCCGGTATCGACGATCCGCTGCAGCAGCGACTCCATGACGATCTGGGTGCGGGCACTGTCGAGCGTGCCAATCATTGGAAGTGCCAGGACACCTTCCCAGAGCTTTACGACAGGCGTGGACAGTTCGAGCATCTCTTCCTGCTGGCGAGCGATGACGGACTCGCGCGACTTCTGGAAGGTCTTGACGGTGTGCAGGCCGAGTTGGTCGATCAACAGAGTCACCGCCCAGGTATCCTCAGCGAGCGCTTTCGCGTCGCCGGCGGCTGCCTTAACCAGAAGGGCAAATAGGGGCTGCTTGAGAGAGAAGACGAAGGTCGCAGTCTGTTCCGACGAGAATCCCTGGATGGCACGTGACCGTGAAACGCCTTCAAGAAACTCGCGAACGGGTGACCATTCGGCAGCGTTGATATCGTGCACGTTTCCATGGCGGGCGCTTTCCTGAAGGAGCTTCAGAAGATCGCGAGCCTGGGTCTCCAGCTCCGCTTCGCTGATCCGGCCGTCAGCACCGGAACTGCGCTGTTTAAGCTCAGCCAGCCAGGCGGTCAGAATTTCCTTTTCGGACTCCTTCAGGACTTTTTGAATGCGGGTGGTCTCGTTCGCCATCGTGCGGGGCTCCTAAAAAGCGGTCCAACTCAAGCGTTACCATGTATACGCCACGAAACGCTGGGTTGGGAACGTCTGATTGTTCAAACATTTATGGGCGGGCAGATTCTACTGCGCAGAATTTTTGATCGAGGGGCGGGAGAAAAGCCTTAGACGGGACGGCGTGCGACGATCTGGAGATGGTTGGCGGCGGCGGCGGTGCTTTGGTCTTTAGAGAGCTCGGCTTCAAGTCGCAGGAGGCGCTCGACCGCGTTGTCCTGGGAGAGGAGCGCGCGGTTTTTCCGAACGGGGAGGATGGGCTTACCGATGACTTCCGAAACCTCGAAGCCGGCCTTTTCGAACAATTTTCGCAGGGATGCGGGGGTGAAAGTGGTGAGCTCGAACTGCTCGCGCGCGTCCGCCGTGAGCCACGTGGTTTTGCTGGAATGGACGAAGGCTTCCAGCGCAGCGAGGTCGGCGGCCTGACTGAAATGGTCAATCGCCGCAAGCTTGTTATCGGCCGTGGCGATGATGACGCCGCCGGGCTTGGTGGTGCGAAACATTTCGCGGGCGGCGCGGGCCGGATCAGAACAGATCGAGAGCGGGTCGCCCATGGCGAGCGTGAGGGTGAAAGTCTCACTCGGTACGGTGTTGAGGTCGATCATGTCGGCAGCGAGGAGCGTGGCGCGCTTGGCGCGCGCGCCCATTGCCTCGACCTTCCGGCGGGTCTGCTCGACCATCGACGCGGCGTGATCGATGAACCATGTTGCGAAGCCGCTTTTGAGGAGCTTGAGGCCCCACTTGCCGGTGCCGCAGCCGAGATCCAGGCAAACGGATGACATGTCGCGCGGGAGATGGGGCTTGATGGAACGCCAGGTGAGCTCGTCGTGGAACTCCCAGTAAACGTCATCATAGATGTTGTCGTACTGCCGGGCGACGCGGTCGTGGTATCGGCGTGATTTGTGGGACATGCGGGGTTGGTCCAGTCTGAGGTCAGCGAGATCGGCCGAGTGGTTTATATAAGCACAGCAGGAGCAAAGCTTGCGCTCTGCTCCTGCTGTTGTAATCATTCCGACGAAGACGGCTGAAAATCAGCCAACTTCCTCGAGGATGGCATTGCGGACGTTGGTCGGAACCGGTGCATATTTCAGCGGCTCCATGACCGAGCTGGCGCGGCCGGTGCTCATCGAACGAAGCTCGGTCGTATAACCGAACATCTCCGACAACGGCACTTCGGCCTCGACCATACGCGTGTTGCCACGCTGCTCGCTGTTGACGATAAGGCCACGGCGCTTGTTCAAGTCGCCGTTGATGTTGCCGACGAATTCTTCCGGCGTCGTGACGACGACCTTCATGATCGGCTCAAGCAACGTC
>JBBRHH010000333.1:0-6959 GCA_038222915.1 Tepidisphaerales bacterium | reverse complement strand
TGATGTTAGATGGGTGCCGTATCGCGAGTCGCTTTGGGTGACGGTGGCTCGGACGGGGATGATTGCGCTGGTGGTGGGGGCGGTGCTGGCCTGGCGGTGGGGTGGGCACGGACGGGGGTGGGTGGGGCGGTGGCCGATGGCGGCGTTGTTGGTGGTTTGGCCGGCTTTTGGGGGGCATTGGGTGGAGGTGTTTTTTTTGAATTGGGTGCGGCCGCGGATTTCGGGTGCGCGGGGTGTGCAGGTTGGGGTGCGTGTATTGGCTTGGTTTTTTGGGGGAGTTGGATTGGCGGTTGGGGTGTGGTTGACTGCGCGGTGGCTGGGCGGGGTTCGCGTGCGGTGGTGGCCGGGGTTGGGGGTTGGGGGTGTTGGGTTTGTTGGGGTGGAGTTGGTGGCGCATTTTGTGCTGTGGGTGCGCGGGCGGGCGAGTTTTTATGATGGGCGCGGGTAGGGTGTGACTTGAGTCGATGGGTTAGCGTGGTTTGCGTCTTCTACTGAGGATGTGGATGAACAGCGGAGTGTCGCCATCGCGTGCGGGGTGGATTGTTGCTCGGGTGATGTGCGCGACGATTCTGGCTGTTGGCGTTTATGCGGGCAGGGGATTGGTTGCGGATGCGGCGGACGGCGTTCGCTCGTGGGGGGCTTTGATCTGGTGGTGTATTGAGGCCGGGTTTGTTTTTCTTTGTCTGGTTGTCGCTTACCACGGGTGGCTTTGCCGGAGTGCGCGAGCGGTGCGGTGGATTTGCTTGGTGACGGCTTTCGTTGCCTTTTTTGGGGTCGTCACGGGAGTGACGCGGATGATTGCAACTATGACGTGCGTTCCGATTGACCAGGCTTCGGGTCCTGCTGATCCCGCGGTCTGGGGCGTGCTGGCGGTGATTGGCGCGATAGTTTTTTATCGGTTGATGATCCATTGGCTGCTGCCTCGTGTTGGACTGGTCGATGATCGGAGTGCTGCGCAGCGGCTTTGGTCGGTGAAGGTGTCGCTTGGATTGATTGGCCTACTGATTTTCGGTTCCGTGCCACGATTGGGCTTCGAAATGCGTGGTCGGTCATACCGGAGGGGCGGGCCGGATATTTGGGAGATGGTGGCTGTGTTGGGACCGGCGATTCTGGCGATTTTGATTTATCGGGTTGGGGTTTATTTGGCGCGGCGGCGGATCGAGAGGCGGGTTGGCCGGGGAGCGGGTTGAGGACTGTTGTGCGATTGGGGCCGAGGTGGGCGACATACGCCCACCCTACGGAAGAGGAGGGTTCAGATTTTGAAGTTGGGGGCGCGGCGTCCTGGGCGAACATTGGCGGCGGATCAACCGTTGTTCCTTCGGAGAGGTACAATGGTAATCATGACAAGAGATTGGTCACGGCGTGATTTGTTGAAGGGGATGTCGGCGGCCGGGCTGGCGGCTTTGATGGCGGGGGAGTCGCGGCAGATTTTTGGCGTTGAGGCGGATGCGCCTTTGGAGAAGATCCCGGCCACGGCGGACACGGTGATTGTGCTTTGGATGGGTGGGGGGATGGCGCATACAGAGACTTTTGATCCGAAGAAATATACGCCGTTTGCGAAGGGGCTGGAGTCGAAGGCGGTGCTTTCTACTTTTCCGGCGATCGATACGGCCGTGGACAATATCAAGATTTCGCAGGGGCTGGAGAAGGTTGCGAAGGTGATGGATCGGGGGTCGCTGATTCGTTCTTATACGGCGGGGGATCTGGGGTTTATTTTGCATACGCGGCATCAGTATCAGTGGCATACGGGGTATGCGCCGCCGCAGACTGTGGCTGCGCCGCATATTGGGGCGGTGATTTCGCGGACGCTTGGGCCGCGGAATCCGGCGATGCCGGCGTTTATTGATATTGGGCAGAGGCCTGATGTGGCGGGCGGGGAGAGTGAGGAGATCAAGGCATTTCATACGGCGGGATTTCTGGGGAGCGAGTATGGGCCGTTTCAGATTCCGGAGCCGGCGCAGGCGGCCGCTAGCATCAGTCCGCCGAAGGGGATGAGTCCGGCGCGGTTTCAGGATCGGTACAAGTTTTACAAGCAGCTGGTGGCGGATAGCCCGGCCGGGGAGTTTGGGAGTGATTTTCAGAAGGAGTCGCTGATTCGGTCGATGGACAATGCGCACCGGCTGCTGTCGTCGCCGGCGGCGAAGGCGTTTGATCTTTCGCTGGAGCCGAAGGAGTCGTACGACAAGTACAACACGGGGCGATTTGGGCTTGGGTGTCTGCTGGCTCGAAGGCTCACTGAGGCCGGGGCGCGTTTTATTGAGGTGACTACGGAATACATTCCGTTCAAGTATTGGGATACGCATGACAATGGGCATACGCGCTTGGCGGAGTTGAAGAGGGAGATCGATGCGCCGATTGCGCAGCTGGTGCTGGATCTGGAGAAGCGCGGGTTGCTGAACCGGACGCTGATTGTTCTGGCGAGCGAATTTTCACGCGACATGATGATGGAGGGGAAGCCGACGCTGAAGGTGCAGGACCAGGTGACGGTGCCGGATGTGATGACGAAGGAAGAACATTACGGGATGCACCGGCACTTTACGGATGCGGGGAGTGTTTTGATGTTTGGCGGGGGGATCAAGAAGGGATATCTGCACGGGAAGACGGCGGATGAACGGCCTTGCAAGACGGTGGAGGGTCGGGTGGTGATTGAGGATTTGCACGCGACGATTTTCCGTGCGATGGGGATTTCGCCGAAGCTGGCGTATGAGGTGGAGAAGAGGCCGTTTTATGTTACGCGGGATGGGCTGGGGAAGCCGGTGATGGAGTTGTTTGGGTGAGGGTCGCGGAGGTTGGATTTATGCGAGCCGGGGATCGTATTTGAATCGTTGCACTTTCCCGATCTGGAGACGGCGGAATTCGGGATGGTTTGGGTTCAGGATGTAGTTCCACTCTTCTGGAACTACGACACTGGGCACTGCGAGGACGGGGGTTTTCGCGGTGGAAATGAAACGGTCGCCGATGGACCGCAATGAAGCGGGGGAGGGTTCGTTTCGCCAATTTCTTGGCAGCTTTGCGACGTCGACGCGCGTCACTAGTGAATGGTCGAACACGATCGGGCATTTCGCGAAGTCGAAGAGGACGTCGGCGGTGTCGAGGTGGACGAGCAATTCCAATGCGGCAAGGGAAAGGCTGCCGGAGACATAGACGACAGATGTGCCTTTGTTGTGCCATCGGCCGGCGACGAGGCGCGCTCCTAGGCCGGTCCACATGGTGGACGAATATTTTCTTTTGCAGACCCGCCAGGCGGTGATTTTCACGAAACGACCCCGTATTCGATGCGCTCGATGAGGTCTTGGACTTCGCGGGCACCGAGATCAGTTTGGGAAAAGTCGAGGGCGGTGTGGCCGGCGAAGGCGGCGCGGGGGGTTTTGAGCCAGCGGTTGGCGGCGGCCTGGTCGCCTTCGAACAGGCCAACGGCACTTTCGAATACAGTGGCGAGGCGGAAGACACGTTCGGATTCTTCCATATCGAGGCGGCCTTCGCGCTTGCGGCGGGCGAGGGTGCGGTCGCTGATGCGGGATAGTTTTGCGAGGTCTTCAATGGAGAGGCCGAGGCGGTCCCGGAGGCGCTCAAGGGTGGAGTAGGGCAGACCGGCCCGAAGTTTGCTAATGGCGTCGGACGGTGTGGCGGCGGTGACACCGATACTACGGCCGAGGCTCGTGCGATCAAATATTTGATCTGCGACGGGTTTGCGATGTGGTGCTTTGGTGATCATAGCGGTACTGCCAATCGACAGATTATAAGTGCCATTTGGCGAAACGTCTACCCGAGTAGATCAATTCATTTCGCCGACGTCGAGACGGTATTTGCGCATTTTTTTGTAGAGGGTCGTTCGGTTGATACTGAGTTCGGCGGCGGTGGCCTGGCGGTTCCAGTTGTTGCGTTTGAGGGCGCTTTCCAGGATGCGGCGTTCGGGGCCTTCCATGGCGAGTTCGAGGGGCATGGGTTTGTCTAGTTCTTCGAGACGGTGGCCGTTGGTGGCGGCGCGCTGGTTGGTGGAGGATTGCAGGGTTTCGGGGAGATCATCAACGTCGATCTGGGGGCGGCGGCAGAGGACCACGGCGCGCTCGATGGCGTTTTCGAGCTCGCGGACGTTGCCGGGCCACTGGTAGCGCTGCATGGCAGCCATGGCGGCGTCGGTGAAGCCGGCGGTTTCGCGGCCGGTTTCTTTTACGAAGGCGCGGAGGAAGTGGCCGGCGAGGAGGGGGATGTCGCCGAGGCGTTCGCGGAGGCTGGGGAGGCGGATGTTTACCACGTTAATGCGATAGTAGAGATCCTGACGGAACTTTTGTTCCGTGACTAGCTGGGTGAGGTCGACGTTGCTGGCGAGCATGACGCGGGCGTCGACGGTGCGGGTGTCGGCGCTGCCGACGGGCTCGAAGGCGCGTTCCTGGAGGACGCGGAGGAGCTTGACCTGCATTGCGGGGGAGGCGGAGTTGATTTCGTCGAGGAAGATGGTGCCGTTGTCGGCGGCGAGGAATCGGCCGGGCTTGTCGGTGACTGCGCCGGTGAACGCGCCTTTGACGTGGCCGAAGAGCTCGGATTCGAGGAGGGTTTCGGGGAGTGCGCCGCAGCTTACTTCGATGAAGGGTTTGTCGCGGCGCGGGGAGCGGTGGTGGATGGCGCGGGCGAGGAGGGATTTGCCGGTGCCGCTTTCGCCGGTCATGAGGATGGTGGTGCGGCTGTCGGCGACTGCGTCGACGAGGTCGAAGACCTTGAGCATTTTGTAGTCGTGGCCGACGATATTGCCGAGGCCAAAGCGGAGGTCGAGCTGTTGTTTGAGGGTTTGGTTTTCGAAGAGGAGGGCCTGCTGACGGGCGGCCTTCTGGACGACGACACGGATCTCATCATCGATGATGGGTTTGGTGAGATAGTCGAATGCACCGAGCTTGATGGCCTCGACTGCGCCTTCGATGGAGCCGTAGCCGGTGATGACGACGAAGACGACCTGGGGGAATCGGCGGCGGACGTCGCGGAGGAATTCCGCGGGTTTGACGCCGGGAGTGTTGACGTCGGCGAGAAGGAGATCGATCTGGCCGGACTCCATGTGGCTGAGGGCTTCGTCGGGCTCGGAGGCGGTTTTGATCTCGTAGCCTTCGCGGGAGAGGAACTGGGAGAGGGACTGGAGGATGATGCGGTCCTCGTCGAGGATGAGGACGCGGGTTTTGGGGGGGGTGTTGGGTTGTAACATCCGATAATCTCTCTAACTCAACGAACACTGATCCCGCTGGGCGCCGAATTGTTTCCTTTAGACAACAGTTGCATAAATACTTCATCGGCAAACAGGTGCGTTGACGCCACACCACATTTGCGTGGATTAAGCGGCCTCGGGGAGATAAGATTGAGTTGCGATGGGTTAGATTTCGGGTTGCATATGCGGATCAATTTACATCTTCATCCGAACGCGGCTTTGCCTCTGCATGAGGGGGCACCGGGCAACGCATCTTCCAAAGAGTTGTTGCTGGCCGCGAAGAAGCTCGGGGTTACTGTGATACCGGTCTATCCTGGGACACGCAGCAAGCAGCTAAAGACACATTTCGTGGTGGAAGTTCCAGACGAGGCGACGGCTGTTCGGGTACTGGATAAATTTCGCGGGCTGGCCGCGACAGAGACGGCATATCTCAAGCCGGAAGACGCTCTGCCGTAGTCATCGGGGCGAAACATTGTAAGCAGGGAAGGCAGGGATCTCATGTCATCGAAGCTTGTGGGTGGCGCGCGTAAGCGGGCAAAGTCGAGTTCCAGTATTGGCGAAAGTCTTCGTCGACGCGGCGTGGCGAAAGGCGGAGGTGACTTTCATGGCGCGCCGGAATTGATTGTTGTTATCAGATCCGATCCGGCGAGCTTTGCCCCGATGGCATTTGCGGCGCCGACGCGTCGGATGGGCGGTCGGATTGTGACGTTGCTATCGAAGCACGGCGGCACAATGAGGGCGTTGTTCGATGTCGCGAAAGAGGAGGGCGGGACGCGGTCTTTCGCGCCCGGCGTGGGGCTCGCGGCCGAACCGGAGTTTTCCGCGTTCTACAAGATTGATGCGCCAGCGGATCGACTTTCGGATTTAGCCCAAGGTTTGCGTGAGATGAACGAGGTTGACGCGGCGTACATCAAGCCGGCGGCGGAACCCGCGGCCATTTTGAACAGTATGCTGGCAGCGCCGGGCGCGCCGACAATATCTAGTCCGGATTTTTCGCCGCGGCAGGAGTATCTTGATGCAGCGCCGGGCGGCGTGGATGCGCGCTATGCGTGGACGCAAAAGGGCGGGCGCGGCGCCGGCGTTCGCATTGTTGACGTCGAAGGGGAGTGGCGGTTCGGGCACGAGGATCTGGCGAAGCTGCCGTTGCTGGGTGGAACGCCGCCGAATGATTTGAATTGGCGCAACCACGGCACTGCGGTTGTGGGCGTAATGAACGCGAAGTTGAACAAACTTGGGGTGACGGGCATTTGCCCCAAGGCGACTGTCAGCACAGTTTCGATTTTCGGCAGCGCGCCGTGGAACAGCGCGACGGCAATACGACTTGCTGCCGGCAAGCTTCGCAAGGGGGACATTTTGCTGATTGAACTGCATCGTCCGGGTCCGCGATACGCTTTTCAGAATCGGCCGGATCAGGCCGGATTTATTCCAGTTGAGTGGTGGCCGGACGATTTTCTGGCGGTGCGTTATGCGGTTCGGCGGGGCGTGATTGTTGTGGCGGCCGCCGGGAATGGTGCGCAGGATCTGGATGATCCGTTGTATGACGCGAATCCCGGCGCACCGAACGGACCATTTCCCAGTTGGTGGAAAAATCCTCTCAAAAGAGGCGTGGCCGATAGTGGAGCGATCCTGGCTGGCGCCGGAGCGCCACCCATCGGCACGTTTCACACGACCAATTACGGGCCGGATCGATCGCGACTGGATTTTTCCAACTGGGGTGCGTGCGTGGATGCGCAGGGCTGGGGACGCGAAGTCACGACAACTGGTTACG
>JBBRHH010000332.1:0-6969 GCA_038222915.1 Tepidisphaerales bacterium | reverse complement strand
GTGCGGGCGATGATAGCCATCCGTGGCCTCCTTGGAGTTGGTTGACTTAGACATCACCATTCTCTCAGGAGGCCGCGTCTCGCGCAAGCTGGTGCAAAGCGCGCTGCGGCGCGGAGTTATGTGCTAAACGAATGGCATTCGCCCCAGTACCCTCAATAACGGACATCAAACTCAATTGCGCGCGCAGAAATGCATCTTCTTTCCAGTTTCCAGTCTCCGGTTTCATTTCTCCAGCACCCGACATCAAACTCAATTGTGCACGAAAAAATGCGCCCTCGTTCTCGTCTCCAGTCTCTGGCTTATTGCCTCCAGCAGGCATTCGACCGCCCATTCGCTGTCAATTCTCACGTCTCCAGTTTCCAGTCTCCAGAACCACGCCCGCCCCCTGTCGCTGTATCATAAGCAACGCCCCTCACATGACCCGCCACCCCCTCTCGATTCTCCTCCTCTTACTGCTAACTCCCGCCGCTTTCGCGACGGATCCCCCCGCTTCCCCTCTCGACACCCGCTTCTCCACCACCATCCGCCCCTTTCTTCAACAATACTGCATCGCCTGCCACGGCAACGACAAAACCGAGGCCGACCTCAACGTCCAATCCTGGTCAACCATTCCGGACGTGGTTAAAGACAGCCAGCATTGGAACGCGATTCTCGAAAAGCTCGATGAGCATCAGATGCCCCCGAGAAAGGCCAAGGTCCACCCCGCCGATGCCAACACCCGCATCGTCGCCGACTGGTTCCGCGCCGCCCGCGACGAAGAGGCCACACGCCACGCCGGCGATCCCGGCATCGTCCTCGCCCCCCGGCTCAGTAGCGTTTGGAGCTAATCCACCAATTGCCGCCACGCATCTTTATACGCCCGGCCCACGTCCCGGATTTTGGTGAGGTTTACCAATTTTCGACCGCCCGGAGCATTGTAGAGCAATGCCTTCAATTCCAGCGACGGCACGATGTACACCTTGGGTATGACTGCCGGGTCTTCAATGCGACCGAGATAGCACACGAAGGCGATAAAGTGGTTCGGCGTGCCGAGCTTGACGTTATCGACAGGCCAGCCAGTTTTCCCGGCCAGCCCTTTCACGTCAACAGTGATCGCATTGCCAGCACTACGGACGATTGCGATATCGACCGACTTTTTATTTCCCAGCGTCAGGTTCGCCTCGGCACCAAGCCGGTGAAGTACGGAAAGGACGTAGAATTCAGCCGCCGAAATTTGTGTTATATCCAGACATATTTTATTTCAGCTTGGCGAAAGAGGCATATCACCTGACGGTTACTTCACGCGCCCGGGCGGTGGATAATTCTTCGAGGCATCGTCCAGTACCAACACCCAATCCAGCAACTCTCCCTTGTCGGGCGAGACAAACTCCCGCTCTCCCTTGTTGTCAAACTCTCCGATGGCCGTCGCTTCGCCAGTCCGCGGATTGAACCACCATGCTTTTGCCTTCGGGCCGGTGATCTTTTCCATTCGCACTTTGAATGCCCGTCCCACCGGTGCATACACCATCGCATAAGAACCGCTTTCATCGCGCGTGGCTGAAAAGTGCCGGGTTCCTGCCCCGGGGACCGCGGTCTTTACCGGGCCGTCAATGACAACCGCGTCGTCCGGCAGGCGGGTTAGAAACGGCCGTGATTCAAGGAGGTTTCGCGCGTATTGCATTTGCCCGGCTCCCGGCTGATCGATCGCCTCAAACCATGGCATTAGCGGACTATTGATTGGCCCCTTTTTCTCGCTCCACATCTGCCACACTGAATGATCGCCGTAGGTGTGCCCGCACGCCCCGGCAAATAGATCCCAGTACAGGGGTCGCCGCACATCGGCCGCGATCGAATACCCCAGCCCCTTGGCGTTGAACGAAACGGGATGATCTTCGTAGATCGGTTCGCCGTCGACAACCGGCTTTACTGGCGTGCGCTCATAATCCGTACGCGTCTGTTCATACCGCCCATTCCACTCGGCCACGTGTCCGTTCTGCCGCATATTGAAATCGAGCCAATCGTCGTTGTGAAACCACGACGAAGAGCCATTCCCGCCCGGCGGATGCAGCGTCATCAGATGCGCTCCACCGTCTCCCTTCTTCAAGCCGCGCGCCATGGCCCGGACCGTCTCCTTCTGGTCTTCATTGTCGATGGGCCGATCACCTCCGAGAATCCAGACGATGCCTTTTGACTTATAGCGCTCTCCCAGCCACTGGCCGTAAACCTCCGCGTTTTCCTTGGTGAAAAGTGTCTTCCCGTCTTTGGACTTGTCGTGCCAGTAGCGTCCCCAGGTTGGAAGAAACCCGACATACATGCCAAGCGAGTTGGCCTTGTTCACGATGTAGTCCACGTGATCCCAGTAATCATTCTCCGGCCCGTCTTTTACGGCCGGCCGCGTGGGATCCAAATCGGTCAGGGGCAAAAACCCATACGCATTCGGATCCGTTGCGCCGTCCAGTTCAGCGATCGCCACCGCCTGAATGACGTTGAACCCCTTCTTGGCGCGATTCTCCAGATATCGATCCGCATCCTCCCGATTCAAGCGATGAAACAACTCCCAGGCCGTGTCCCCAAGCCAGAAGAACGGCTTTCCATCGGCAGTGATCAAAAACCGATGATTTTCGCTCACTCGCAGCCCCGGCAACTCGGCAAATGCGCCGGCATTGAGCAGCGCAATTAAAACGAAAAACATTAATTTCATCGGTCTCCTTGGACGATCAGATTCGGATTGCACTCCGCTCATTCCCAAACCTGTTATCATAGCGAGTCAACTACAGCCCAACGCAAATGGCACAGCTCAACAAAAGGGTCGTCCTCTTCATCGCCGCGGTCATCTTTACCACACTGGTGCTGGCTTCGCCGCGTCTGTGGAAGCGGCTGAACCACAACGAGCCGGTGCCCAGCCCAACGGCCGCCACGCAGCCCGCGACCAAACCGTTTACCCGGCCGGCCACGCGGAAGGTTGCCGCTGCCACCAAACCCTCGCTTACTTTTCTGGACGTTGTCCGTCAGGCGATGCCGGCGATGTCCACCACCCGGCCGCTCACCATCCCGCTCGACCTTCGCGACGGGGCGCACATTGTTTTGAACGATCCGGTTTACCTGGATCGCGATCGCGGGGAACTCTGGATCACGCGCAGCGATGCCGATCCGACGCCGGAAGCGCTGAAAAAGGCCGGGGAGGAATCACTGCACCTCACCCGTGAACAGGTGGCGTTTGTTCATTGGACCATCGACGACAACCGCCAAGCCGCGCCCCAACTGATCTGCGGGCGGGATGGTTCGTATGAATTGATGGACGCGAAGGGACGCCGACCGATCGGCAAGGCGGATCATTACCAATGGAGCAATGCGCGGACTTGGCCGGGCACCGGGCAGATCATCGTCCCGACTGACAATGGCTTGTCGATCTTTGAGATCGGCGATGAAATCAAGGAGATCGCCTCGCCGCCGATCATCGAAGGCGACGCAAAGCATGGCCGGGTCGAATGGCTTTATGACAAGCGCGGCGTGCTGGCGTGGGTTCCGCCGGACCATCTGCTTTCTGGCAGCAATGGGGCAGTTCGTTTCGTGGAGGGAAAATGGCAGCGGCTTGGCGAAGCCGAAGATTTCCCGGCGAACATCCTCCACCTGATCCCGATGGAAGACGGCAGCATTCTCCAGATCACCGGTGGCGCTGACGCCGCCGTCGCGTTCCACGTTGCCAGCCTGGATCCGGTGAGCGTGGACGAAGAGAAAATCAATACACTTGTCGACCAGCTCAGCGCCGACAACCAAGAGGATCGGGACAAGGCGTATCAGGAGCTGACGCGATATGGACCGGGGTCGTGGCCGGTGATCCGCAAGGCGATGAAGGATCAGGTGGCGGAGACGAAGTTGCGCCTCGAGAAGCTGTTGGAAAGCCAGGTGTCCCCGTCGCTGGGAGAGATGACGCTCGTGGATGGGAAGATGCGGCTGGTTGGCCGATATCCCGACCGGGGCGTTCTTTTTTATGCCGCTAAGGGGGTGAGCGTTCCGCGTGGGCCGGATCGGACGCCGCAGGTTGTTTTTCCCGCGTGGATCTGGATCCACCCCGGAGAGCCGATTCAACTTGTCGACGAGCGGAAGATGGAGGGCATCGACGAGGCGAATGACTTTCCCTTTTATTACCGCGATGAATGGGTGGTTGTGAAAGCAGAACGGGGCCCATCGCTGCTTATGGGGCCGACGCTGACTGCGCTGCTGCACAAATCAGAGCTCGACTTCTGCACGCCGATCGGCAGCGATCGCCACGGCCGGTGGATATTCAAAAAGGCTTCGCCATCCGCGTGGGCGACCGCGGAAGGCGGCGAGACGCTTATTCTGGATCCGACACTTCCCGACACCGTGCCGCGTCTTCCCGTTTACACCATCCACGATGCGCAAGGCGTGACCGGGTGGAACAAAGGGGGCTGGCCGGTTCGAAAGGCGGGTGGAGCGTGGTCTCTGGAAGCGGACCGCTGGCGTGCGATGGCTGCCGATGAAGCAGTTTTCACGAAACCGGATGAGATCCCCCCTACCAGCCAGCCTGTGATCGCGGCCACGAAGCCGGCGACGCGGGTTGCCACGACCACCGCGGCCACGAACCCGACGACGCAGGCGATTGCGGTAGTCGATCACGGGCGGCTGCTTCACACGGATCCGGCTGGCCGACGGTATTACGATGGCAATAAAAGTTTGATTGTAGCAGACGCAAAGAATGGGGAAATCACCTGGCCGTTGCCCGAAGCCGCGCAGGGGACGATGCCGCCGACGCTGATTCGCACGCGCGAGAACATCCTTTTTCTGTTCAATGCGGCCGGGCGGGTGTTGCGGATCAAACCGACCGAAGGCGTCGGAGAACCGTTCGAGCTGGAAGCGACGTTTACGACGAAGATCCCGGACCTTCAGTCGACGCGGCGCATCTGGCTCGACCCGGCGGGGCGAATTAACATCGCGTATGGCCAAAGCGATCTGGCGATCCTCTTCCCGGAAGGGGTTATTCCCAAACCCATCAAATTGCTGATGCCCGGTGCAGAGCAGGACGAAGAACAGCCGCCATGATCACGTTGGCAACATGCGTCCGAGGAGTTTGCCCGCATAAGCAAACTGTTCGCTTCGCAGACATGCGCTGAACCCGGCCGCAACTTCCTTTGAAAGACTCCCCCCATGCATCGGATGCACCCAATCCGGCGTCAACCGCTCGATTCGATCGAGCGCCTGGAGGACGGGCTTTTCCGAAGCAAAGATTCCGACCTCGCGATAGAGATGACACATGGCCGGGCCCAGGTTTTCTTGCACAATCGGGGGTTGCTCCCCGGGCTGGATGAAGAGGTCGGCGGGGAAGAGGCTTTTGGTCGAGCGTTCGAAGACCATCATCGAGTCCCAGTGATGCACATGCGGCGTTTCAATGAATTGCAGCGAATGCGACCCAAGCTCGACCACGTCGCCCTCGGACATGCCCTTGACCGGCCCCGTGTAATCCCAGCCGGAAAGGTTTACGCCCGATCCGACCTGGCTGCACAACAGCACGGCCTCGGGGGCCTCCTTCACAAAGCGGGTCATCCCGCCACACTCGTCGGCCTCAAAATGGGGCACGACGATGTAGGCGAGTTTTTTCGGGTCGATGACCTGGGCAACGGCGGCGCGAACAGATTCATAAGCGGGGTAGATGCCGGTATGAATGAGCGCCGGCCGATCGTCGACGATCAGGAACTGGTTGAAGCTGATGTGATAGGCCGGGTCGAAGGAACTGATCCGGAACACGCCTTTGGCGACTTCGTCCACTCGTGCCATACAACACCTTCCGTTGAACCTGCCAATCTATCGTTTCCCCGATATAATCGCACGCGCACCCTCATAGTTGCGCGTCACACTTATCCCCGACCAGTCAAGATCCCGTAAGAGGGCCGTCCAATGGAGCCACTTCGCGTCCTGCCACTTCTGCTTCCACCGCTGCCGCCTCCGCCGCCCAAAAAAACCCGGCGCGGACTGATTGCCGGGCTTGTTGGCGGCGTGCTCGGATTGGCTATGTTGATCGCGGTCGTCTTCGAAGAACGATCCCAGGAAGCAGCGAGCCGCCAAGTTACGAGGCTGAACGAAACGACCGCCCAGAAACACCAGGCGATCGTCCAGGCCTTTGCCGGCAGCGCCCAGCCGCTTTCCGGCCCGGCCGCGAGTGCAATCGGCAAGACCTTCGACAACCTCGCAGCCGGACTCAAGGCCAAGAGCCCGAGCCAGGTGGCCGACGCCTTTGACATGGACGAAATGGTGGTCCTCATCAAGAAGCAGGGGAATGTAGATAACTGGTCCAAATCGGAGGATCACGCTTTCGCGGAAGGGATGAAGAGCAAATTGTCCCAGTCTTTCATTCAGCAGGCCGGCGATGCGTCTGCGATCAATTATCAAATCCGAAGAATTGAAACATCCGCCAGTGGCGACAAAGCGCTCGTATACGCCGCGACGCGGATTGGCAAAGGCATAGTTACCCGGAGCCGCTATTGGTTGACGCGAAGCGGAACGCAATGGCGCATCTATGACCTGGAATCGATGGAAACCGGCATCCGCATCTCCACGCTTACCGGTTCAAGCCTCTCCCAGTTGAATGCGAGCAAGTCAACACCTGCGTGGCTGGGCTCGATGCCGGTCTTCCAGAAAGTTGCAGAGGCAACTGGTAACGAGGATTGGAAGACCGCCGACAAGTTGTTGAGCGCGACCAACGGCGTCAGCTTTCCACCCGAATTTGACGCCGTGCGTCACCTGTTCTGGGCTGTTATCCGGCTCGGCCAATCGCGCGCCGCCGAAGCAGTCAGAGAGGTCGATCTCGCCTCGGCGTTACGCACCGATATGCCGGTGCTCGATTTCGTGAAGGCCAAGGCATTTCATGAGCTGCATCGAGATGCTGAAGCCCTCGTACTTCTCGACCGTTTCGGCCAGCTGCTCGGAGAAGATGCCGCGAGCTGCTCCGTGCGCGGTGCGGTCCTCGAAGCGCTG
>JBBRHH010000331.1:0-6969 GCA_038222915.1 Tepidisphaerales bacterium | reverse complement strand
GACCCGAAGGCCGATGGATTTGAAAATGTGTCCGGTCATGGCCTCAAGGCACTCATCGGCGGCAAACACGTTCTGGTTGGCAGCGTCCGTTTTCTTCAAGACGAACACGTTGATTTGAAACCGCTGAACGAAGGCATAAATCGCCTGATGGCTGCGGGCCGCACGTTGATACTTCTGGCCGTTGACGGCAAGGCCTCGCTGGTCGTTGGGGTGACTGATCCGATCAAACCATCGGCGAAGCGCGCCGTTGCCGAGCTAAAGAAGCTGGACATTCAGACGGCGATGATCAGCGGCGATAACAAGGCCGTTGCCGAGGCAGTGGGAAAGGAAGTCGGCATCGACCGGGTCTTCGCGGAAGTGCTCCCGCAGGACAAGGCCGAGCACGTCAAAACGCTTCAGCACGAAGGAAAATTCGTCGCAATGGTGGGCGATGGCGTCAACGATGCACCGGCGCTTGCACAGGCCGACATCGGCATCGCCATTGGCGCGGGCACGGATGTCGCGATCGAGGCGGCGAAGATCGTCTTGATGAAATCCGATCCGCTGGACGTTCTCAACGCGATCATTCTGTCGAAGGCAACCGTGCGAAAAATGAAGCAGAACCTAGCGTGGGCCAGCGTTTATAATCTTCTCGCGATCCCCGTCGCGGCCGGCGTATTTTACCCGCTTTGGCACTGGTCGCTCCGCCCCGAGGTGTCGGCACTGCTGATGTCGGCCTCTTCGATCATCGTCGCGGTCAACGCGGTAATGCTGCGCCGTTCCGGAGGAAGTTTGCTCATCGCTAAATAAAGCGTCATTCGGCCGATGTGGCCCGAGACTTCCTGACGCGGGTTCGTGGCTCGAATGGTTGATGTTGACTTGGGCTGGTCTGGCGGCGACGGGTTTGGGCCGATCGCCGGTAGGCGAACGGCTTTCGAGCGACGCGCGACTCGCTGCGCGGGGCACACCGTATAAATGCCAAAACCCCCGGATGGTCCGAGGGTTTTGTGCGTGGGAGGAGACTGATTTTCAACTCTGCCGGTTCAAGGCGTTGGCAATTCGCTCGTTGCCTGATCGGTGCCCTTGCCCAGCAGGCTGGGGGGAATGATCTGCGCGCTGACAGTTTTGTTTACCTTGGCCTGCTCGACGCCCTGAATCTCGGTGATGGTGACGACTTTCAGGCTGAGCTGGGGGTCGGCCGCGATCGCGCCGCGGACACCGACAAACTGCCCAATCATGTTGGCGATCTTGTTCTCATTGGAGCGGGCGTAGCAGACAGTTCGCCCTGATGCGGGATCGGTCAGGCGGTAGAGGATCTGATTGCCGGTCTGGAGGCTGGAGGTCTGCAGGGTGCCGACCGCCGTGAAGATTTGCACGCCCAGTTCCTTAACGCGTTCTTCGAGCTCGGTGCGCTCGGCACGAATCGCGAGGAGGCGGGCCGAGGTCTCTTCCTCGGTCTTCCGGCTGGCGAGCAATTGTACTTTGGAGGCTTCGCGCACTTTCAACGCGGATACGCGTGCCTCGGCAACGCGGCGCATCGACGCCGGCAGGGCGTCGGCCGCGATCAGCTTCTCGTACGCCGATTGAAGCTCTGACACATTCTGTTCTTCGAGCTTGACCGACTCGACTGCCTTGAAGGCATCCTCGGCCTTGTCAAACTCAATAGCAGCGGCGGCAAAATCCACCGATGGCTGTGTTTGCGGAATCGTTGCGACGTCGGAGGGCAGTGTGGATGGCTTTGTCGTCGCACTGCCTATCGGGCCGGGCAAAACGGGATCCTTGTGAGTGATCTCAGGCACGGCCGGCGGCGGCGTGGTGTTTGCGACGCTGAGCTGCTTGACCGGCGCGACGAGATTCTGGTGAATCCAGACATATGCGTCGGCCGGCGGCTTGATGCGATAGTATTCCTCGGCCTCGCCGAGAATCGTAACTTCTTCGCCATGGTTGAGCGTGCACTGTTTTGTCGCCTTCATTTCGCTTTGTGTGCCGCCGGCGAAGACGGGCAGCCCGTCCTTTGCGACCGTACCGGTCGTGCCGTCACCATGCTTGTTGATGTACAGCTTTGTGACGTAGCTGAAGCTGCCTGCGGGCGGCACGATTTTCAGCCAGCCGTTCTTGATGCCAACGACGACGACTTCGGCGCCTTTGTCGAGGCGAATCGTGGGATAGTCGGTGTCGGTTGGGCCGCTGCGAACGGTGGCCTGATTGCCGCTGATAGCGCCGAGGTAGCGATTCTTGGCGTTCTCAACATCCGCTCCCGTCGTTGCATCCTGTGCAACTGCAAAATGGGCAAGCGGCACGAGTGACGCAGACGTTGCGAGACTGGCGGCGAGAAGAAACCGACGAGCGAATTGAAGAGTGATCTTGTGAGGCAGGCGTGACAATTGGCACCTCCGTGTGCGTTTGAAAACCGAATCCTTCGGCGCGAATAGCGTTTCCCGAAAACGTTATACGGATTCATTAATACACAAAACTGCGGACAAGTAAAGCAATTTTTGCGCGATTTCTTTGGATTGAGGGCCGGGGCGGGCGGATTTTGCCCTGTCCATCAAGCGCGGCGGCGTCGCAACAACGCCGGCACGGCTAACAGCATGAGAGCCATTGCGCCTGGCTCAGGCACGGGGACCACATTGAGGAAAATGGGACTGTCGGGACTGGAAATGCTGAATGAATTGACGAATCCTGTCGTGGTTGAATACCGCTCCACCGTTGTGGCGGATGGACCGGTCACGAGGATATCTCCGCCGGAATCCATTGCAATTCCCAACGCTTCAAACCCTGCGGTAATCGACGTGAGTGCATTGAAAGTCGTCGATGTGAGTGGCTGCAGGTGGTGGATGGTTGAGCTATGATTTTCGGTGACCCACAGCGTGGAGTCGGGCGCCACGATCATGTCCAGGGGAAGGAACGGGAGCGACAGATTGCTGAGCAGTGTGCCGCTTTCGTTAACTTCGTAAAGCTTGCCGTCGCCAGGATCGCTCATCCAGAGCGTGTTGGTCGGACTGATCGTGCTGCCAAAGGTGGTGTCGTTGACACCGCCAACCACGGGAAGAGTAATATCTCCAAGATGAACGCCTGCCAGTGAATACTTTCGGATGACGTGCGTGCCATTGTTCTGATCGCTGACGGCGAGTGTGTTGTCGGCAAAAACGCTGATGTCGCCCGGATACTTGGTCGAGGAGATTTCGGGCGTGCCAAAAGTCGCGACTTGGGTGCCGGTATTATCGAATACGTTAATGCCGTTTGCTGATGTCGGTTGAGCGGCAATGTGGCGGCGGGTTGTCACCAGCAGGCCGCTTGGGGTTACTGTCGCGCCTTCCCAATCGTAGCCGGTACCGGTGTATGTCTGTACGAGGGTGCCGGCCGGGGTGTATTCCTGAATGTTCGGAGTGCCGCTCGTGTCGCCGAAATTGTTGACGAGAATGTTGTCCGTCGTCAGCCCGGCATGGGCCTGGGCCGCAGTTAATCCAAGTACGCAAGCGCCGATCGCGGCGGCAAGCAGACGATGGGACGAACGGCCTTTTGCGCGCGTTTTACCAGATTTGGGAATGATCTTGCCCGACATGTGTGCACCTCGCTTGGGCCCGTGATGGGCCGATGTGTTTCCGCCAAAGTCCTATAACCAAGCGATCTCAACAATATTCCATATAGATGAGCCTGTCAACTTGGTTGGGTGCTATACCGCGTTGTATGGCGACATCAGTAAGCGGGAGCGACAGGTGTCGCGCAGCAATTTAGTTTCGAGTATCGATATTTTTTAACTATCTATTATTAATATAGTTATGTGCCGAAGTGCTGTCGCCGCGTGGTTATCGGCGCTCCGCGCGGCCCTTCATCTAAAGAATCTCGCGCGCATTTCTTCCATCCTCCATCAGGTTATTGTGGCCTGCTCCGATGAAACCTACGCCGCGTCGATTGATCCGACGCTTCAAGTGGGTTCCCCAGGAGAGCAGCGATGTCGCTATCGGAATTCGTCCAATGGTTCGCGGGGGGAGCCAAGTCCTATCACGACTTGAGCCATTGCATGCGGAATGACTATTTCTGGATCGGCGTCACTATTGCGCTCGATCTGGCAGTGGCGGGCGGCTACGTCGTGATCGCAGCCCACTGGCGTCGCTCGGGTCAGGGGCTGATAAAAAGCCCGGCTCGTAAGGCTCTTAGCGAGTTGAAAAACATCTTTATTCTGTGCGGCGTCTGCGGATACGTGTTCATTCCGATCAAAATGTTCTGGCCGGCCTGGCGGCTCTACGACATCGTGCTGGCGGTCCTCGTCTATTTCACGTGGCGCTATGCACTGCGAGCACGCTCCTTGAAAGTCATCTACGAAAATCTCGACCGCGCGGACCAGCTCGCCCACGACCTGGAAGCGTCACATGTCAGTCAGCGGCTTCTCGAAACCCGCGTCCGCGAACGCAATACCGAGCTCGAGCGGGCGAACACAACGCTCCAGGCGGAGATTGCGGAGCACAAGCATGCGTCACAGCAGTTGGCCAAGGATCGCAACCTGCTCCGGACGTTGATCGATGCACTCCCCGACCTTGTTTATGTCAAAGATATGCAGGGGCGATACCTTCTGAACAACACCGCCCATCTGCGTTTTCTTGGCTCGAATCGGCAGGACCAGACCGAAGGAAAAACCGCACACGATTTTTTCCCTCCAGAACTGGCGGCGCGGTACGTCGCCGACGACCAGAAGGTGATCGATTCGGGCAAGGCCCTCATCAACGAGGAGGAGCCATCGACCGATTTCTCCGGCGGCGTGGCGTGGGTGTCACGCACAAAGGTTCCTCTTCGTGACTCAGAAGGCAACATGCTCGGGATGGTGGGCATTGCCCGCGATGTTTCACGCCGGCGGCGTGTGGAACAGACGCTTAAAGCGATCAACGAAACTCTCGAAGCGCGTGTCGCCGAGCGCAGCGCCGCGGCCGAGGAACGCGCGACCGCGCTGGCACAATCGGAAGATGCCCTGCGAAATCAATCCAATATTCTTCGCTCGATCCTCGACAGCATGGGTGACGGGGTGGTCGTGGCTGATGCTTCGGGCGAAATACTACTCTTCAATCCCGCGGCAACGTCTCTGCTGGGTGGCGTCTCGCCGGGCGTCAGTCAGGGGATCTGGTCGAGTTGTTACGAGCTCTATCTGTCGGACATGAGTACGCCTTATCCGCAGGTCGAGCGGCCTCTGGCCCGGGCCATGCGTGGCGAATGCGTCGACAATCTTGAAATCTTCGTACGCAAGCCCAACTCAAGCGCAGGCATCTGGCTCAGTGCAACCGCCCGACCGCTGATCGGCGATGGCGGCGCAGTCTGCGGAGGGGTGGCGGTCTACCGCGATATCACCAACAAGAAGTGCGTTGAAGAAGAGTTGCAGCACGCGAAAGACGCGGCCGAGGCGGCCAGCCGCGCCAAGAGCGAATTTCTCGCCAACATGAGCCACGAAATACGCACGCCAATGACCGCGATCGTCGGTTATGCCGACATCATGCTCGAGCCGGATCAAACACTGTCAGAGCGGCAGGAATCGCTCCAGGTCATCCGGCGCAATGGCCGGCATCTGATGGATCTCATCAACGATATCCTCGACCTCTCGAAGATTGAGTCCGGCCAGATGAGTGTGGAAGAGATCACCTGCGATCTGCCGCAGGTGATCGCCGACGTTCTGTCCATGACGCGGTCAAGAGCAAATGAGAAGGGCCTGGACTTCAAGATGATATTTGAAGGCGCCATTCCCAAATGCATCACGACCGACCCACTGCGCCTGAAACAAATTCTCGTCAATCTGCTGGGCAATGCGATCAAGTTCACGCCCGGCGGCGAAGTACGGCACAAAATCCGTTGCGATAAAGAAAACGGCTCTGGCACGCTGCGCTGCACCGTCAGCGATACAGGGATTGGCATGACCCCCGAGCACCTTGCTCGATTGTTCACGCCCTTCACGCAGGCCGATGAATCCACCACGCGGCGTTTTGGAGGCACCGGTCTCGGACTTACCATCAGCCGGCGGCTCGCGAAAATGCTCGGCGGCGATATCGCCGTCAGTTCAGAACCCGGCCGCGGAAGCGTCTTTAGCTTGTCCGTTCACGCCGGGGCCCTGGACGCGGCGGGCATGCTTCCTGAGTTGTGTGAGTCGATGCTGCCCCGACAGGTGATCGATGAGACCGCCAGGAACATCAAGCTGAACTGCCGCGTGCTTCTCGCCGAAGACGGTCGGGACAACCAGCGGTTGATCTGCGCCCATCTGCGTTCCGCGGGGGCGGAGGTCATGGTCGTCGAGAACGGCAGGGCCGCCGTCGAAATGATTCTCTTGGAACAATTTGATGTGATTCTGATGGACATGCAGATGCCGGAGCTCGACGGCTACGGCGCTGCCAGCGAGATCCGCAAACTTGGACTGGACGTGCCGATCATCGCTCTGACCGCGCACGCCATGGCCGATGACCGGGCCAAGTGCATCAACAGTGGATGCAGCGACTACCTGAGCAAACCCATTTCAAAGGACCACCTCGTGAGCACCATACACCGCAACCTCGGACATGCCGTCGGAGAGACTCACAGCGTCGCCGCGTGTGCCGTGAAGCCAGCGCAGGCACCCGCGCCGGCGGCAAACGACGTTGTTTGCAGCAGCTATGCGAACATGCCTGAACTTCGCCAGATCCTCGGCGAGTTTATCGACGAGTTGCCCGAGCGCGTCGCGAAGATGAAGGAGCAGCTCGGGCAAAACGATCTGCCGTCACTGCGTCGCGCAGTTCATCAACTACGCGGCGCCGGCGGCGGTTACGGCTTCGATCTGATTACCGAATTGGCAAGCCGTGCAGAAGAGACGATCGATGAGGGCAAGGCGATCGAAGAGATCGCGACACGCGTGGACGACCTGATCGCGCTGATTCGCAGGGTGCAGGGATACAAGCCCGAAGGCGAGCAACGCGGGGATGAGTCGCCGGTCAGCGTCATCTAAGTCCTGTACAGATGTTGGAGGAGGAAGAGATGTGC
>JBBRHH010000330.1:0-6976 GCA_038222915.1 Tepidisphaerales bacterium | reverse complement strand
GTGCTGCTTCATCAACTCCGCCAGCGAAACCGACGGCCCCTCCCAAACCTTGCCCGGCCGGGGCAGATCGTCGTCATCATCCAGATCCAACGCAACAACAGTCACAGGCGGCGGCGTCTCAACCACCAGAGCGGCCACGGGCGGCGCTACTGGCATCGGCGCAGCAACTCTCACAGCTGGAGCAGGCGTTTCCACCACCGGCGATTCACGCATCGCCGACACAACGGCCGACCGCGCAACCTCCGGCGCACCCACTACCTCAGGCTTTTTTTTTTGAACCGGCGCCCCACCCCCCCCACCATTCACCCGCGACATCAAATCGCCAATCTCCGCAAACTGATCCGCAAGCGTCAGCCGCACCAGCGTCGCATCCAGAATCGGCCTTGCCGCCTGCGTCGTCCGCAATTGCCGCCGCAGCTCTTCCAGGATCGTAATATCCTGCGTCACGCTTAGCGGATTAAACCGCTCGGCCTGCTTCACCAGCAGATCCGTCGCCAACCCCGGCACCTCCACCAACTCCGAATCGGCCCCGCACGTCCGCAGAATCAACAGGTTCCGCAAATGATCGCTCAACGAAGCCAGCAATGAATCGACGGCCATCCCATCATTGATAGTTTTGTCGGCCTGCTCCAGCACCTCCTTCACCCGCCCCTCGCCAATCGCCTGCGCCAGATCAAAAATCACCTGGCTCTTGGGCAACCCCAGCAACTGCTCGATCGAATCGAGATTCAGTTCCTTCTCCCCAACGCTCAGCAATCGATCAAGCAGCGAAAGCGAATCCCGCATCGACCCCGCACCCGTCTTCGCCACCATCAAAAGCGCATCGTCCGAAGCATTGATCTTCTCATCCCGGCAGATCGCCTTCAGATGCCCGGCGATTTCGCGCGACGGAATATTCCGAAAATCATACCGCTGGCAGCGCGACAAAATCGTCGGCAGCACCTTCTCCGGCTCGGTCGTCGCCAGAATAAACTTCACATGCGACGGCGGCTCCTCCAGAGTCTTTAAAAGTGCATTAAACGCGCTCTTCGACAGCATGTGCACTTCGTCGATGATGTAGACCTTGAACCGGCTCCGGGCCGGCCGGTATTGCGCGCTCTCAATCAGCTCACGAATATTGTCCACGCCCGTATTCGACGCGGCGTCGATCTCGATCACATCGACATCATCCCCGCGCGCAATCCCCAGACACGACCCGCACTTGAGGCAAGGCGAAGACGTCGGCCCCGGCGCATTTTCACAATTCAGCGCCTTGGCCATGATCCGCGCCATCGAAGTCTTGCCGACCCCGCGCGTGCCGTTGAAAAGATATGCATGGGCAATACGATCCGACTCAATCGCCCGTTTCAAAGTCTGCGCAACATGATTCTGGCCAATGACTTCATCAAAGGTCGCGGAACGATAGCGGCGGGCAAGAACGGTATAGGCCATACGACAATTTTAGGTACGAAAGGGGGCACATCTCCACGAAATTGGGAGTGTAGCAGAGGTGTCACCAGACCGGAAGAATCCGAGTTTGACGACACAGTTTCACAGCTACCGACCCCGTCTGCTTGCATCTACGCTGAGATATCCGCATCCTCTCCCCCGTGAACCCTCAACGCATCATCTTCGCCGGCGCCGGCGAGTTCGGCCTCCCCTCCCTCCGCGCACTCCGCGCCGCCGGCCACGAAATCCTCCTCGTCCTCTCCCAACCCGACAAACCCGCCGGCCGTGATCGCAAGCTGACCCTCACCCCCATCGCCCAATACGCCCTCACCGAAAATCTCGCCCTCTTGCGCACCAAGGACATCAACGCCGAAATCCTTCCCCCGGCCGATCTCATGGTCGTCATCGCCTTCGGCCAGAAAATCGCCCCGCCCATCGTCAATCATCCACGCCTCGGCAGCATCAACCTCCACTCCTCGCGTCTCCCCAAATACCGTGGCGCGGCCCCCATCAACTGGGCCATCCTCCGCGGCGAAACCATCACCGGCAACTCCGTCATCCGCCTGGCCGACCGCATGGACGCCGGAGAAATTCTCGCCCAATCCGAACTCCCCATAGGAGAAACCGAAACCGCGGGCGAGCTCCACGACCGCCTCGCCAACGACGGTGCAGAACTTCTCCCCCACGTCGTCCAATCCCTCGCCGATGGAACTGCAACCCACACCTCCCAGGACAACACCCAAGCCACCAGCGCCCCAAAGCTAAGCCGGGAATTTTCCCGCCTCGACTGGAGCAAATCGGCCGAAGAACTGGCCCGCCACATCCGAGGCCTATCCCCGTGGCCCGGCTGCCGAGTGCAACTCACCGACGCCGCCGGCAAGCCCCTGACAAAACTCGCGCTGCTCCGGGCACGTGCAAGTGCATCAGCTTCGAACAACCTGCCGCCAGGCACAATCACCGCGACAGGCCAAATCACCACGGCCAACAATCAATCCTTAGAAATCCTCGCCCTCCAGCCCGAAGGCAAACGGCCCATGCCGCTCGCGGCGTACAGGAACGGTTATCCGTGGGAAGAGGGCATGCTGCTAACCAATCTGGATTGATTACATGCGCACCGCCCTCCTGAATCAGGTTATATTCTGGCGGGAAACGATCAAACGCCAGAGGACCCCAACCATGAGATCCATTCACCCAATTCTCCTCCTCCTGATACTCACCCTCCTCGCCCACCCCGCAAGCGCCATGTTCGCCCCGCCCGCCAAAGCCCCCGTCGATCGCCTCGTCCAGAACATCAGCGCCTACATCAAAGAACACCCCGACGACGCCCAGGGCTACTACACCCTCGCCCGCGTCCACTTTCTCGCCTTAGCGCTGAAACAGGAAACGCTCGGCGTTTACGAGCAGGGCCAAAAGCTCCCCAGCATTCCCGATTTCGTCAATCGCCGGTCACCAAAACCCGACGACGCGAAGATGGATGAGAAACAGTTGCTGACACATCTGACCGCATCAATGGAAAACTTCGCCACGGCCATTTCCAAAGCCCCGGGAATTCCGCTCTTTCATCTTGGCGTCGCAAGCCTGCTCGAATCGGCCATCGATAGCGGCCTGGCGCTTCCACCCATCCCGGGCTACAAGGCCGATGTGGAGGTGAAGGACTGGAAGCCTGTCTATCTGGCGCAATCGATCCGCCAATATTTGATCGCCTACGACCAAGCCATTAACGACGATCTGAAACTCACCAATCAGCCGGTCATGGGTTTGTCGTCATTGATCAGTTACGAAGCCGGAACGCATTACCTGCAACTCGCCAGGCGCGACGATGTCGACAAAGATCTGAAAGGCCGGGTCGATGTCGTCACCGAGAGCGTCAAGGCCCTGCAATCAAAACCCTCCGGCCCCGTCACCCCCATCGTATTTTCGCTCAAGGATGGCAGAGCACTCAACGACCTGCTCGCCCCCGGCAAAACAGCAAAGTTCGACCTCGACGGAACCGGCCGCGGCCAGACCTGGCCCTGGCTCAAGCCCGACACGGGTATCCTCGTCTGGGATCCCAGCGAGTCAGGCCGCATCACGTCCGGCCGCCAATTGTTCGGCAGCGTAAGCTGGTGGATCTTCTGGCGCGACGGCTACGCCGCCATGGACGCCCTGGACGACAACCGCGATGGCCGCCTCAGCGGCTCCGAACTGATCGGCCTCGCAGTCTGGTTCGACCGCAACGGCAACGGCATCAGCGATCCAGGCGAAGTCGTCCCGCTCGCATCCGTAGGCGTGGAAAGCATCGAAGTCCGCGCAACAGCGCGCGACGGCGCATCGCCCATGAACGCAATGGGCCTGCGAATGAAAGACGGAAGAATCCTCCCGACATGGGACTGGACGGTAAACCCGGTCGAAACGTCGCGTCATTAACCTTCGCTATAATATCTTCGTGAAGCGAATCATCCATTGGATTCGACATGCTCTGATCGGTTCGTCATTGATACTTTGTGTCGCAACTCTCGCCCTCTGGCAGCGAAGTTACACGTGGTGCAATATCGTTGAGCATGAAACGTGGATCCCCAGTTCCACATCACAAACAGAAGTACGAAGTTACTGGTGGCTGTCATCCGAAAACGGGCGGCTCGAGTTCCAGCATGTCAAAGAGGATCATGTCATAGAGAATCCGTCCACCGCCTTCTACATCCTCAAACTCGGCCCGGGATTTCACTACAGGCAGCAGCAAGGCGCCAGTTCGTCGGACTTGGGCGACTTTTCTATGAATAACGAATCGGATTCAAATGGATCTAATTTACGGGGCGCGGTCCCGTATTGGGCCATCGCATGCCTGACCAGCGTGTTGCCGGCCGGTTGGATGCTAATGGGCCTCATCCGCCGCCGCATAAAACACTACCAACCCGGCCTGTGCCCAACCTGCAACTACGACCTCCGCGCCACCCCCTATCGCTGCCCAGAATGTGGAACCGTCCCACGACCCGGCACGCGTCCGCGCCCCAGACGTTTCGTCCCGAGATGTGTGGCCACCGCGTCCCTAGGTCTACTTCTATCAGCATCTCAGATGCCAGTCTTGCAGGCCGCCACAATCTTCGACCTCCCCAAACCAACAACCGGCCCCGCAACCAAGCCCGTCAAATCCATTGTCTACATTCTCGAAGTCTTCGGAGAACCCATCAGTCGTTTTGACAGCATGCAGGTACGGGTTGTCAAAGCAGTGAATGAGCTCAACCCCGACCAGAGTTTCAATGTGACGTCGGGTTCAGCATGGACCAACTCGTCCCGGCGACGAACGCAAACAAGGAGAAGCTTGCCCGCTGGGCCATGGCCGTCTCGCCTCGAAACTCCGCGGACATCATTACTGTCCTTGAACTCGCGTTCAAACAACAGCCTGATTTGATCTTCCTCGTCACCGACGGCGACTTCGATGACAATCAAGGGGTCATCGATTGGCTCACCAAACACAACAATAAACTTCAGATAAGAATCAACACCATAGGATTGGACCGCGACGCCGCAGAAGGCCCTGAAAGAGTGCTGAAGCAGATCGCGAAACAAAACGGCGGCGTCTACTCCAAAAGGAAAGCGGAATGATTGTTGCGCCTCCGCTTGAATATCCCGCGCACTACGGCGACCTCACTCCACTGTTGACATCCCAACCACCTGTGCTGGAACGAACCTGACGGATTCTTCATCTGCCGCGGCTACCATGGATGAAAGCGTAATCGTGCGACATCGTGCAGCCAGGCCACACCATCTGCGAGGCCTCCTGTTACGTAAACGCAATCTTCAATTCATCAGGATGAAACCAATTGTTTTGTCAGGATATTGCCTAAACCGCCCTCGTTTGAGACAATCCGGCCTGCCACATCACCTCGCCTGATTTGAATTGGATGGTCTTACATGCCACACCTCTCGCGTGAATCCGCCGGTTGTCTTCTCGAAATTCTCGAACCCCGCCAATTTCTCTCCACGACCACGGTTTCGCCGAGCATCGCCAAGCCCCTGTTCAAACTCCCCAAGCTCTACCCCACCAGCACGACATCCAATGGCGCACAGTTGATCACCGGCGACTTCAACGGCGACAGCAAGCTCGACATCGCAACCCTCCTCGCCAGCGGTGTTGGTGTAAAACTCGGCGATGGCAAAGGCGGCTTCGGCAAAATCACCTCCACCTCCATCACCTCCGGCTTCGCCAGCAATTTCGCCGCCGGAAAATTCAACGCCGACGCCAGCGCCGACATCGTCGTCGTCGGCACCGCCGGTGCCTTCATCCTCCTCGCCTCGGGTGCCGGATCGTTCTCCGTCTCGGCCCTTGACCTGGGCGCTGGCCAGAAAGGCATCACCGTCAAAACCGCCGACTTTGACGGCGACAAGAAAATCGACATCGCCGCCGGTTGCACAAGCGACGTCCGCATCCTTCTCGGCAACGGCAACGGAACTTTCGGCGCAGCCAAAATCCCCTTCACCGGCGGCCACAACCACATCGTCAGTCTCGGCGACTTCAACAACGACAAACAGATCGATGTCGTCGAAACCTTTCAGGGCGCCAATAACTTTCAGTGGCTCCTGAACACCGGCGGCGGCAACTTCGCCAAGGCCACTTCCACCACCGCCTCCTTCGCCGGCGATCTGGTCACCGCCGACTTCAACGGCGACAAAAAACTCGACACCGCGTTCGTCGAGCTCTTCGGCCAGACCGTCACCATGATCCTCGGCGACGGCAAGGGCGGCATCAAAAAACGCGTTGTCGTCCCCAAAACACTCGGTGCAAACCGACTCGTCGCGCAGGATGTCAGCCGCGACGGCAAGGCCGACCTCATCCTCATCAGCAACATCAAAGCCGTTACCCTGGTCATTAATGTTCTGCTGGGTACCGGTAAGGGGCCATTCGCCAAACCCATTACCCTTCCTGTCAAGAACAACCCCCAGAGCGTCCTCTTTGGATTATTCAACGCCGACAAAAAAATCGACGGCGTCGCCGGCTTCATCGGAAAAATCGGTATCCTGCTCGGACCGTGACCTGAGTGCAGTTGTCCGCAGCCGCAATGCCGGGAACAACCACAACCTCCGACCGCAAAACCACTTGAATTCCCGACCCCAATTCCCAACAAACGCAAAATTTTTCGCGCACATTCACAACGCCAAAACCGGTCGGACGGCCTCCAAATCATCGACTCCCAATCTGCACCACATTGGCCAAGCGCTGCCGCCTCGAACCCCTCGAACACTCCCACCCTATTGCGGTATCATCTTGTGCCCCGTCGACATACGGGAATTCAACCGGAGTTGTGCATCCATGAAATGGCTGGTTTTTGTATTCGCCGCCGTTCTTGTCGTCCTGCATCAGGACTTCTGGAACTGGACCAAAATAGAGCCCCTCTTTCTCAACGTCCTCCCCGTCGGCCTCTGGTATCACGGCCTCTTCGCCGTTGCCTGCGCCGTCCTCATGTTCCTTCTCGTGCAGACCGCCTGGCCAAAGCACCTCGAAGACGTTCAGCCCGATCCTTCCAACAAGAATCGCGACCAGGAGCTCCACTAATGCTGCAACCCCTCCCAC
>JBBRHH010000329.1:0-6980 GCA_038222915.1 Tepidisphaerales bacterium | reverse complement strand
CTGATCCACGCCGCGGCGGCGCAGAGCGATACACGGCCGACTTGGCGGCCGGGTTGCTTGGCAGGGGGTTGAAGGTTTCAATTATCGCATCGGATCTCGGGGATTACGCAGGAGAGGCCGGGCGGGTTTGCGTACCGGCGTCGGGAGCTACGCGGATGCGCCGCTACGTTTCATTCATCGATGGGGTGGCGTCGCATTTAAAAAAACGATCCTACGACATGGTGCATGCGATGCTGCCGGTCCGCTCGTGTGACGTTTATCACCCACACGCAGGAATCGCGGCAGACTATCTCAATGGCGGCGAGTTGAAGTATGGCAAGGCCATTCTGCGGGGAGCAGCGCGGGTCGGAAATTTCTTGAACGCCAAGCGGCGGGCGTTCGCCCGGGTGGAGCGTGAGCTGTTGGAAAAGACCGATGGGCCAGTGGTGCTTTGTCTGTCGGAGTACTTGAAGGCGAATTTGCGGAAGCACTATACGATCGAAGAAGAGCGGCTGGCGACGCTGTTCAATGCGGTCGATCTTATGAAGTTTGATCCGGCCGCTCGACCTGCAAGTCGGGACGACCTACGGGACCGGCTGGGGATCGGTGCCGACAAGGTGGTGGGGTTGATGATCGCCCAGGATTTTTCCCGCAAAGGACTGGCGCCGGCAATGCAGGCCTTGGCGCGGGTGCAAGATGAGCGGCTGGTGTTGCTGGTCGTGGGCAAGGAGGAAGCCGCGCCCTGGAGAAGAATGGCCAAAAGTCTCGGTGTGGAGCAGCAGGTAATTTTTGCGGGGCGAACCGATGATCCCGTGTCGTTCTATCTGGCCGCGGATTTTTTCGTGCTGCCCACGCGCCATGATCCTTGCAGCCTTGTGGTGCTCGAAGCACTGGCCATGGGCCTGCCGGTGATTTCGACAAAGCAGAATGGCGCGTGTGAGATTATGAGCAATGGCCGCGAAGGATTTGTCCTGGACGGGCCGGAGGACGTGGAAGGATTGGCTGCGGCCTACAGGATGACAATGGACTCTTCAAACAGGAGGCTCATGCATACCCACGCGATCTCCTTGCGCGGGTCACTGGCTTATGGCGTGCATTTGGATCGGCTGGCAGCAGTCTATCAGCGGTGCGCGCAGTTAAATCGTCGGGTTTAATTCTCAAGACCACGATGCCCAGGATCCGCTTGTCGCACGACCCCCCGCAATCGCATCCTCCACAATCCCGCCCTCCCCCTCTACAATAACCGCCATCATGTTTGACTCGCTAACCGACAAATTCTCCGGCCTCTTCCGCAACCTCTCGGGCCGTGGCCGGATTTCTGAAGAGAACGTCCGCGAAGCCATGCGCGAAGTGCGCACCGCCCTTCTCGAGGCCGACGTCAACCTCGACGTCGTCAAGAGCTTCATCGACGCGGTGGTGAAAAAGGCCGAGGGCGAGGAGGTCATCAAGTCGCTTCAGCCGGGCCAGTTGATGGTCCGCATCGTTTACGACGAACTCGTCAATTTGATGGGACCCGTCGACTCCGCGATCCTTTTTGTCGATCCAGGCCCTACTGTCATCATGATGTGCGGCCTGCAGGGCGCCGGCAAAACCACCACCTGCGGCAAGCTTGCCAAATACCTCGTCGGCAAAGGCCGCCATCCGCTCCTCGCCGCCGCCGACTTGCAGCGTCCCGCCGCCATCGAACAGCTCGCCACCATCGGCCAGCAGCTTGGCGTGCCCGTCTACACCGATCTCACCAAGGCCGCCCCGCACGGGCAGGTCGCCAAAGGCGCGGCCGTCTCGGTCTGCCGCGCTGCCATCGCCCAGGCGAAGGCCACCGGCCGAAATGTTGTAATTTTGGACACCGCCGGACGACTTCACATTGACGACGAGTTGATGGGCGAACTGCGCGACATCAACACGCAGATCAAGCCGGCCCAGATCTACCTCGTCCTCGATTCCATGGCCGGCCAGGACGCCGTCAACGCCGCCAAGTCCTTCAACGAGCAGTTGGAGCTCGACGGGCTGATTCTGACCAAACTCGACTCCGACACCCGCGGCGGTGCGCTTCTTTCCGCGAAAGTCGTCACCGGCAAGCCGGTCAAATTCCTGGGCGTCGGCGAAAAGCTCGACCGCCTCGAGGAGTTTCGCCCCGAAGGCATGGCCAGCCGCATCCTCGGGATGGGCGACATCGTCTCGCTCGTTACCGAGGCGCAGGAAAAATTCGATCAGGAGGAAACCCTTCGCCTCCAGCAGAAAATGGAGAAGGGAGTTCTGACGCTCGAAGACTTCATGGCCCAGATGACGCAGGTGAAAAAGCTTGGTCCGATGGGCAAGGTCATGGGCATGATCCCGGGCATGAGCCAGATGACCAAGAACATGAATCTTCAGGAAGGGGATGTCGAAAGGCAGATGGGCCAGATGCAGGCCATCTACAATTCGATGAGCGGCAAGGAACGAAAAAACGTCTCCCTGCTCGACGCCGGCCGTCGCCGCCGCATCGCCCGCGGCGCGGGCGTGGAACTGAACACGATCGGTCAGTTCATCAAGCAGTTCGAGACCAGCCGCGACATGATGAAGGCCGTCAGCGGCATGGGCATGATGGGAAAGCTCAGCCTGATGAAGAATCTGATGTCCGGAAACCTCTCGAACCTCGGTATGCCCGGCGGCCCGATGATCAAGACCAAGAAGTCTGGATTCATGGAAAAGAAAGATCGAAACAAAAAGAAACGCCGGTAGTCGCGGCCTAAGAGACCATCCGGTACTTCGGCTGGCGGTGCAGATAGGTGGTAATCCGCTGGCGGCGGGTCTGGGCGGCCTTCAGGTTGTCGAGGTACTGTTGCAAATCGGCGTCGTCAAACTGTTCGAGAAACGCGGGCTGAGCGGTGGTGTTGTAGCGGCGAATTTCGTCGATAAGTTGACGTTTAATCATGGCTTGCGTACTACTTTCGGTTCAGGCGCATGGACCGGTGACTTCGCAACCGAAGTCCCACTGTAACTCAATCGGAAACCCCAATGGCGGAACTTGAAGCGCAGCAACAGCCAGCCGATCCAATCGCCCGGCTACATAAGATGTCCACCACCGCCGGGGTGGGCTCCCAGGAATACGTCGCCATCAATCCTTTGGCAGTCGTCTCGCTCATCGTCGCCCTGATCAGCGCTCTGGTCTTCTTCGCCGACTCCTGGGTCCTTCTCGCCGTCCCGGTCGCCGCCGTCTTTCTAGCCATCATCGCGTTCCGACAAATCTCCAACTCCGGCGGCACCCAGAACGGAACGATTCTGGCGGTCATCGGCCTCCTGCTCGCCGTCGCGCTCGGCGGGGGACGCGTCTGGATGGATTGGCAGGAAAACGCCGCCACCCGCGCCGACCGCGAGTCCATCGAAGGCCAGATCAAGAAGTTCAATGACGACATTCTCGCCGGCAAGTACACCGAGGCCTACGCCATCTTCGCGCCCGTGTTCCGCAACCGCGTCCCCTTTGAAACCTTCGAATCGCGCTTCAAGCTCTTCCAGGATCCGCGCAGCTACATCGGCAAGATCAAATCAGTCAAGAGCAACGGCATCATCCAGTTCGTCGAACAAGGCGGCGTTCACATCGGACTCACCAAGTTGATCATCACCCTCGAGCGGCCAGGCAAGGAAGATGTCACCGATCGCGCCCAGCTCAATCTCATGGACACCGGCAATCACGACTGGCAGGTCTTCGATTTCGAGTGGTTCCCGATCCCTGCCAAGAAGCAATAATTCCCGCACATTAAGCTTTCGCGAGGCCCCGTCCGATAAAGAAAGGGCAAGGTTTGCATGCGCCATCTATGAGGAGCAGTCGTTCCATGAAAAGACGGCACATCCTGAATTACAGCACTGCCGGACTCTTGAGCGTCGGCACAATGACCGGCTGCTGCCGCCCTCCCTGCGGCGGCTGCGGTGATCCGCCCCAGACTCGACCCGCGCCCGTCGCGTCCACCCCCGCGCCGCACCAGGTCATACCCGCGGTTGGCGACGGCGAGATCTTCACGAGTACCTCGAACAGCGCACCAGAGAAGTCAGCGCCGCTCGTTCCCGCCAGGACTGCCACCCTCGTCGGCCCCGACGCCGCACTGGTATGGAACCAACCCAAGCCACAATCGCAACTCCGCCAGGAAACCTTCTCGACCGCCGGCTATGACGCCGACGTGGCCGTCGATTCGAGCGGCGAACTGATCACCTTCTCGAGCACCCGCGACAGCGACTCACCGCACATTTATCTTCAGCGTATCGGCGGCGCGATCACCGAGTTGACCAGCGGTAACAGTTCCGACGTTCAACCGGCCTTCAGCCCCGACGGTAAGCGCGTCGCTTTCGCGTCCAACCGCTCCGGCAACTGGAACATCTACACCATTGACGTCGATGGACAGAACATCACCCAACTCACGGCCGGGCAAAATCAGGACATGCACGCCAGCTTCAGCCCCGATGGCACCCGCCTCGTCTATTCGAGTCTCGACGTGCGCCGCAATCTGTGGGAACTGATGCTGCTCGATCTTGCGCTCCACTCCCGTAAGAAACTCGGCGCTGGAATGTTCCCAGCCTGGTCCACCGACAAGATGTGCGATCGGATTGTGTTTCAGCGCGCCCCGCAGCGTCCCGATGGACTGTTCAGCATCTGGACCCTGGAAGTGGATGTGAGCGGTCCACATCGCTTGGCCGAAGTAGCCTCGACGCCGAAGGCCGCCGTGGTCACCCCGGCCTGGAGTCCTGACGGCCGTCAACTGGCGGTCGCGACCATCGTGGAAGCCCCCACTGCAAAAGACCCGAAGGCAACCCGCCAGGATATCTGGATCATGAATGCGGATGGGACTGACAAGAAAAAGCTCACCGACGGCAAGGGTGCGAACCTCTCACCCTGCTGGAGCGTAAATAATCGCATCTACTTCATCAGCGGCCGAGGGGGCCGCGAAAGCATCTGGTCCATTGGTCTAAATCCTGGTTCCGAAACGCTCGTGGGTTCCCCCGCCAGCGCGCGTCCCGCCGTGGCAGGTTCCACCGATGATGCGGAAGGTAGGTAGCGCTATGCAAACGACGCGAAACCTGATCCTGACTTTCTGCGTCGCGCTCATAGGCGGCTGCGAGGCCGAAAAGCCCCACTACGGCTACGAACAACGCGTGCATCTGCCAGGCACGAAAAGGCAATCCTGGGCGGTTGCGCCAGTTATCAATCTAAGCGGGCAGCGGCAGGTCGACTCACTTCTGCAGGCAGATATCCTCTTCAGCCAACTCCAGCAGATACAGGGAATCACCGCAATTCCGGTTAACCGCGTGGCCGAAGCGTACGCCCAGATGGGCATCGAACGGGTGGAGTCCGAGCAGCAGGCCGCGCAGCTCTGTGCGCGGCTCGGCTGTGATGGCCTCGTCGTCGCTTCTGTGACGCTATACGACCCATACTTCCCTCCCAAAATGGGCGCGGCCATGCAGCTATTCCGCGGTTCTGGCGGTTTTGAGATGGCCAAGGAGTTGGACCCGCACGAACTAGCACGCCAATCGGCCCCGCCTCCGGGTGCGCCGTTGCCACAGGGTGGAACATTTATCCAGACCGTAGGAATGTACGACTCCGCCAACGGAACAACGCTGGCCGCCGAACAGCAATATGCAGCGGGTCGAAATGATCCGGTGGGACCATTTCGGTCCAAGGAATATCTGGTCGATATGGATCGATATAGCGGTTTCGTTTATTACAGCCTTCTCACGGATTTGATAAGCAAACCGCAACTGCAGCGATGAGTGGCCCCGGGCAAGGGTCCGAGTCAGTTTCGGAGTGTTTCAACTTATCGGGCTTCATTTGGGCGGAATCCAAAGCGATTCCAGGAGTTGTGTTGCATGTCAGAGTTGCGGACGCTCAGTCTCGTTAAAGGTGAACAGCACTTTTGCTTTCGTTATGAGACGGGTGAGGAAGTAAAAGTATTGGACGCATTGATCGACATGGTCAATCAGCGGAAGCTGGAATTTGACTGGTTCGACGCGGCTGTTCTGTCACATCAACTGGGACGTCATCTCGCCAAAGAACTCAAGACATACCTCCCAAAGAAGGCAGCGTAGAAGATTATGGGTTGAAGAGATTTATTGAACCCACGTTATTTGCCGATGATGGATAGGTTGAATCGAAAAAGCCAGGATGGCGAAGAGAGAAGTAAATTGCGGTGCTTCAGGAAGAGGCGCAAGTAATTTGCAGTCGGGCCACCGCGGATCGCCGGCCGCATGGCAGTGAGGGGCTGACCTTTTTAAGGTTGGCCAGCGGGTTTCCGACGCTACCCGCAGATTTCCAGTTGTCCTTCGCCTAACGACCGGTGCCTATGAACGCTGCCACAACCTTCTCCCCGCAGGGTAATGTTGCGCTCCCCAAGGTCTTTTCACCGCTGGTTCGCCAGTTCCTTGATTACCTGAAGCTGGAACGCCACTTCAGCGACTACACGATCAAGAGCTACGGCGCTGATCTGATCCAGTTCGGCCAGTATCTGGCCGGCGACATCGGTCACGGCGGAACAGTCGCCACCCCGGTGAGTTCCGAGCAGCTCGACCAGCGTTTCGTTGGTTGCGAGCCGCCGCTCGTGCGGGACTTTCTCGCCTACCTCTACGGCCAGAACTACACCAAGAGCACCACGGCCCGAAAGCTGGCGACGCTACGGAGCTTTTACAAGTTCCTCATCCGCCGCGGGCTGGTCCGTCTCAATCCATTGTCCACCATCCGCACGCCCAAGCAGGAAAAACGCCTGCCTAAGTGTCTGGACCTCGAACAGGTTCAGAAGCTCCTGGACGCGCCAGGCGACGCCGATGTGCTCAGCGCCCGCGACAAGGCTATGCTGGAAATTCTCTACTCCAGCGGTATTCGCGTCAGCGAGCTCGTCGAGTTGGAGATGTCGGACCTCGATCTGCAGGAAGGCGTTCTGCGTGTTCGCGGCAAAGGCCGCAAGGACCGCCTTACGCCGATCGGAAGCCAGGCGATCAAGGCCGTTCAACGCTACTTTGAAATGCGGGCGGCCGACGCC
>JBBRHH010000328.1:0-6992 GCA_038222915.1 Tepidisphaerales bacterium | reverse complement strand
CCTCCGCGCATCCGCCAGGGCACCATTGAGTTGCCGGCCGCCACATTCCCTCAGATTCTGTAGTGAAGACCTTTGGGGTCAAAACCGCCCTGGTGCTCTTCAAATGCGGTTCGACAGGCCAAAGTGCGAAGGTTGGGCTAGGATGGGGCGGCTGGTGGGGAGGGCGTCTACTAACAGGTATTTTGCGTTGGCGGCGAGGGCGTCCTTGGCCCGGGTGGCGATGAGGGCGCGGTAGTGGCCGTTGTGGCGGTGGGCGGGGAGGGTTGCGCCGCCGTATAGGCCGGCGAAGTGGCTTTTGGGGTGGGTGTAGAGGCGGGCTATGACCGGTTTGTTCTCGGCGTAGGCGATGTAGCCTCGGTGCTGGGTTGAACGGGACTGGATGGCCTGGGCGAGTTCGGTGGCGGTGAAGTCGTAGTTCTTTTTAAAGATTTCTTCGGCGACGTTGCGGTAGGTGTCGACCTGGGCGAGGGTGTCAGCGCGTTGGGCTCGGCTTGCGGTGGCGGACCAGGCGGGTGGGGTGGCGAGGTCGTAGATCATGACGGCTTCGCGGGGGCCGATCTGGAGGCCTTGGTTTTGGAGGCGGGTGAGGAGGTCGGGCGGGGTGTCGTGGGCGTAGAGTTTCCATTCGAAGGGGACGTTTAGTTGGCGGTGATGGGCGATTTCACTGGATATGATGGCGTCGGCATTTTCGGTGGTGAGGGAGGACCAGGCGATGTTGTGGTGGGAGTGGTCGGCGGCGCGGACGCGGGTGATGTGGGGGAGGGATTCGAGGATGTGGACGTCGATGGCGAGGTGGCGGCGTTCGTGGTCGAGGCGTTGGAGGATGGTGGTGAGCATGTTCCGGTAGTTTACTGGAAGGGCACTTCGGGCTGGTCCGGGATAAACGTATGATTTGGGGATCATGTATGTCAGTATGTGTGGCGCGTTCGTTTTGCGTTTGATTGATTGAGAGAGTGGATGGTGTTTTGGCGGCGAATTTCTGGCCTTGTTTTGAGTGGGCTGCTCATGCCAGCTGGTATGGCGTTGGCGGTAAATGCGGAGGGCGTGGAATTTTTTGAGAGCCATGTTCGGCCGCTGCTGGTGGCGAAGTGTTATGAATGTCATAGCGCGGACGCGAAGAAGCTGAAGGGGGATTTGCGGCTGGATACGCGCGCGGGGGTTTTGCGGGGCGGGGAGTCGGGGACGGCGGCGTTGGTGGCTGGGGATTTGAAGCATAGTTTGCTGATTGAGGCGGTGCGGTACACGAATCCGGATCTGCAGATGCCGCCGAAGGAGCGGCTTACGAAGGAGCAGGTGGCGACGCTGGAGACGTGGGTGGCGATGGGGGCTCCTGATCCACGCGGGGCGGATGTTGCGAAGGCGGCGCTGAAGGGGGCGGAGTTCTGGTCGTTTCGTCGGCCTAAGGATGTTGCGCCGCCGGCGGTTAAGGATGGGGCTTGGGTGCGGACGGCGGTGGATTCATTTATTCTGGCGAAGCTGGAGGCGAAGGGGCTGCGGCCTGCGAAGGAGGCGGATCGGCGGACGCTGATTCGGCGGGCGACTTTTGATTTGCTGGGGTTGCCGCCGACGGCGGGCGAGGTGGAGGCGTTTGAAAACGACAAGGATGCCGATGCGTGGGAGAAGGTGATTGACCGGCTGTTGGCGAGTCCGCGGTATGGGGAGCGGTGGGGACGGTATTGGCTGGATCTGGCGCGGTATTCGGACACGAAGGGGTATGTGTATGACCGGGATGAGCGGCGGTTTGTGCATGCTTACAACTATCGCGACTGGGTGATTGGCGCGATGAACGCGGATATGCCGTATGACCGGTTTTTGATGCTGCAACTGGCGGCCGACCAGATGGGGGAGAAGGATGGGGCGAAGCAGCCGGAGGATCTGGCGGCGATGGGATTTCTGACGGTGGGTCGGCGGTTTCTCGGGGTGGTGCACGACATTATTGATGACCGGATCGATGTGACGATGCGTACGACGCAGGGGCTGAGCGTGGCTTGCGCGCGGTGCCACGATCACAAGTTTGATCCGATTCCGACGACGGATTATTACGCGCTGTATGGCGTGTTTGCGGGGAGCACGGAGGAACAGGTTTGTCTTGATCCAGCGCCGAAAGAGACGGAGGCTTACGCGGCCTGGGCGAAAGGGCTGAAGGCGCGGACGGATAAGCTGAATACTACATTTGCGGCGAAGAAGGAGCAGCTGTTGACGCGGGTTCGGGCGAGGACGGTAGATTATCTGGCGGCGGTGCCGGGGGCGGGGAAACTGCCGGATGATTTATTTTATTCGTTCGTGGCCCCGGAGGATTTGAATCCGATCATCATCCGGCAGTGGTCGCAATATCTGTTTGAGCGCGGGAAGCAGTTTGATGCGGTGTGGGCACCTTGGAAGGCGCTGTCAAAGTTATCGCCGGCGGATTTTGCGGTTGAGGGGCCGAAGGTGATTGCGGGGCTGATGGAGGATGCGGTACACCCATTGAATGTGCGGGTGGCGGCGGCGTTTGCTTCCGCGCGGCCTGCTTCGATGGGGGATGTGGCGAAGATTTATGGGAAGGTGCTGGCCGAGGGTGGGGAAGACGCGGCGTTGCGGGCGGTGTTGTATGGGGCGGATACTCCGGCGCGGGTGCCGGCCGGTTCGGTTGCGGATACGGAATGGTTTTTCGATGAGAACACGCGGGTGGAACTCGCGAAGCTGCAGGCGGAGATTGACCGGTGGAATATCAATACGGCGGGTGCGCCGCCGCATGCGGTGGTGTTGAAGGACCGGGCGGAGCAGAGGACGCCGCGGGTTTTTAAGCGCGGTAATCCGGCGACGAAGGGGGAGGAGGTGCAGCGGCACTTTTTGACGGCGATTGCGGGGGCGAACGCGCCGGCGTTTCAGAAGGGGAGCGGGCGGCTGGAGATGGCGCGGGCGATTGCGAGCCGGGAGAATCCGCTGACGGCGCGGGTGATGGTGAACCGGATCTGGATGCACCATTTTGGGGCGGGACTCGTGACGACGCCGAGCGATTTTGGGACGCGGAGCGACCTTCCGAGTCATCCGGAATTGCTGGACTGGCTGGCGGTGAAGTTCATGGAGCAGGGGTGGTCGATCAAGGCGATGCATCGGCTGATGATGCGGTCGGCGACTTATCGGGAGTCGAGCGGCGGATCGGAAAATAATTCGGCCGATCCGGAAAATCAGCTTTTGTCACGGGCGAATCGGACGCGGCTGGATTTTGAGGCGATGCGGGATGGGATGCTGATGGCGTCGGGGGAGATGGATTTGCTGGCCGGGGGGAAGCCGGCGGAGATTGGCGGGAACCGGCGGACGGTGTATGCGCTGGTGGATCGACAGTTTCTGCCGGATGTGTTTCGGGTGTTTGATTTTGCGAATCCGGATTTGCATATACCCATTCGTGGATCGACTACGGTGCCGCAGCAGGCGCTGTTTTTTATGAACGGTGCTTTTGCGGAGGCGCGGGCGAAGGCGCTTGCGAATCGGCGGGGTGTTGTTGGCGCGAGCGGCGATGTGGAGCGGATACAGAAAATGTATGAGGTGGTTTATCAGCGGAAGGCTACGGAGAAGCAGGTTGCGGCGGGGCTGGCGTTTTTGAAGTCGGCGGGTGCGGTTCCCGCTCCGGCGGAAGCGCCGGTGGCGAATCCGTGGCGGTATGGATTTGGGGAGTATGATGAACTGGGTGATCGGCTGAAGTCGTTTACGCCGCTGCCTTATTGCAATGGGGAGGCCTGGCAGGGGGGTGCGGCGTGGCCAGACGCGAAGCTGGGGTGGGTGCAGATTACGGCGACGGGCGGGCATGCGGGGAATGATCTGGCGCATGCGGCGGTGAGGCGGTGGGTTGCGCCGGCGGACATGGTTGTGTCCATCGAGGGGACGGCGCGTCATGAATACACGGCGGGCGATGGGATTACCGTGCGGCTGTTGTCGAGCCGGCAGAAGACGCTTCTTCATCAGGCTCTGCACAACAGCAGTGCGGAGATGAAGGTGGAGCGGCTGGAGGTGAAGGCGGGGGATACGATGGATTTTGTGGTGGATTTTGCACATGGGCTGAACTCGGACATGTTTACGTGGACGCCGGTGATCAAGGCGATTGAGGGATCGGGCACGTGGAACGCGGCGGCGGATTTTGCGGCTGGCGTTCGAAAGAATGTGACGCCTTCGCTGGACCCGTGGACGCGATATGCGCATGTGCTGTTGATGAGCAATGAGTTTTTGTTTGTGGATTGAATATGGAGAGACAGCAGCCAACTTATTCGCGGCGTCAGATGCTTTCGCGATTGGGCGTGGGGCTTGGGACGATTGGCTTTGCGGGTGTGCTGCAGGAGGCGGGGCTGCTTTCGCCGGCGGTTGCGAGCGCGGCGGATGTTGGGAATCCGATGTCGCCGCGTGCGCCGCAGTTTCCGGCCCGGGCGAAGCGGGTGGTGCAATTCTTTTTGAATGGCGGGCCGTCGCATGTGGATTCGCTGGATTACAAACCGGCGCTGGAGAAGTACGCGGGCAAACCGATTCCAGGCGGAAGTCTTCCCACCGAGCGCAAGACGGGCGGGTGCCTGCCGTCGGGGTTTAAGTTTGCCCCGCGCGGGAAGAGCGGCTTAGTGATGAGCGACATGTTTCCGCGGCTGGCGGAGAGTTGCGCGGATGATCTTTGCGTGATTCGATCGATGAAGGCGGATGTGCCGAATCACGAGCCTTCGCTGATGCTGATGAACTGCGGGAACGCGCAGATGGCGCGGCCTAGCATGGGGTCGTGGATTACTTATGGGCTGGGGGCGGAGAACCAGAATCTGCCGGGGTTTATTGCGATGTGTCCGGGGGGTTATCCGATCAAGGACGCCGACAACTGGACGAATGGATTTCTGCCGGGCGCCTATCAGGGGACGTATGTGGATTCGAAACATACGGAGATTGAGAAGCTGATTGAGAACATCCGCAACAAGGGGATGCCGCCGACGGCGCAGCGGCAGGATCTGGATTTTCTACGGGCGCTGAATGTGGAGCATCAGGCGGCGCGGGGTGGAGATCCGCGGCTGGAGGCGCGGATTCAGTCGTTTGAGCTGGCGTATCGGATGCAGAGCGAGGCGGCCGAGGCGTTTGATATCAGTGGCGAGCCGGAGCACATCCGCGACATGTATGGATCGGGCGTGCACGGGCGGCAGACGCTGATTGCACGGCGGCTGTTGGAGCGGGGCGTGCGGTTTGTGCAGCTTTGGCATGGGGCCGGGCAGGAGTGGGATGCGCATTCCAATTTGAAGCCGAACCATACGAAGCTGGGTGGGGAAGTGGATCGGCCGGCGGCGGCTCTATTACACGATTTGAAACAGCGGGGGATGCTGGATGACACACTGGTGATTTTCGGCGGCGAGTTTGGGCGCACGCCGGTGTCGGAGGGCGGGAGCGGTCGCGATCACAATCCATACGGGTTTTCGATGTGGCTGGCGGGGGGCGGGGTGAAGGCCGGCCATGCGCATGGCGCGACGGATGAATTTGGGTTCAAGGCGGTGGAGGATGTGGTGCATGTGCATGACCTGCATGCGACGATTTTGCATCTGATGGGGTTTGATCATGAGAAGTTGACGTATCGGTATGCGGGGCGGGATTTTCGGTTGACGGATGTGAGCGGGAGCGTGGTGAAGGGGATTTTGGCGTGATTTTGCACAGCTTGGGTTAGACTAGTTGCATGTCGGAAGTTCAGGCGGCTGGGGTTCTTCAATATGGCAGTGGCACGACGTCGCGGCGTGGTTGGGGGCCGTGGTGGTTTTGGCCGGGGCGGCGGTCGATGTTGCTCTCGCTGTTGGTCGTGGGATTGGTAACGTGGCTTTGGCTTCGGCATGAGTCTTGGGAGATGGTGGTAAAGTTTGAAAGCTGGGGCGTGGACACCGCGCGCAGTCCTACAGTCTTCACGGCGAGCGGAAAACTGGTGACGTTTGATGGTGACAATGGATTGCGGGTATGGAACTCCAGCGATGGCAAGAAGCTTTGGACCATCGAAGGTCCCTTTGTGGTTGCGGGAAATGTATTTCTATCGGTGTCTCCAGATCAATCCACGGTGGGGGTTGTCTTTTCATCGAGCGGGGTGGTCCGCCGCTATGACTTGAGCAGTGGAAAATATCTGGGGGAAAGACAGTTCAAGGAAAACACTGATCTTGCGGTCAATGGTCATGGCGAATTCGTCTGGACGGAGGGCGAGAAGGCATTCATCGGTAACGTATTCGAGAGCGAGCGGCTTACCAAGGAGCTGCCGCGGCCTGAACGGTTGAAAGGTTCGTTCAGTTGGACGGGTAATTTCGTGATATCTCAGGCGGAATATACGAATGACCCGCCAATGTACTACTACAGGTTCTGGCGGATGCCGTCGCTCAAGGAATTGGTCAATCCGCGCGATCCGGAGTTGCTTGCGAGCCCGGAGGTGATTCGTCTTTCAGGGGATGGTCGGTTGTTGAGCTGGTCTTCATTTCTGACGGCGGATGCCTCGTTGGAGGTGACGGAAATGGCCACCGGGCGAAAACTGCTGGAGAGTCTTCATCCTCGCCGGCCAGATGCTTTTTCGATCCAGCTTTTTCCGAGGGGCGATCGGCTGATATGCGGCGGGTCTGATTGGTTCACGTTGCAGATTTATGACGTTCCTTCGCCCTCGCCGGTTGCGTTGTTGCGGCATGAAGCTGGATATCTGACAAACATCCAGATCTCTGATGATGGCCGGTTGATGTCCACGCGGGACTATCTGGGATTTTGCCGCGTCTGGCGCAAAGTCGGCTGGGAGTGCCGGGAATCCCGGCTGGGCGTTCTCGGCATGCCGCACTGCTGGTTGTTGATTGTCACCGTCGGCGGTTTGATCGCGTCACTGTGGAAGGATGCGGGCCGGACGCGGCGGTGGAGCGATCGGGTTCCGCCCACCTCTGCTGTCCTACCTCTGCTGGTGATTGGTGGACTGGGCACGACGAAGATGCTCATCGAACTCTGCATTGGCCTGAGGCCGTCGGAACCCTGGCCGCTTCTGATCG
>JBBRHH010000327.1:0-7018 GCA_038222915.1 Tepidisphaerales bacterium | reverse complement strand
TGATATTCGTTTTGAACTTGTCCATCCGTTACTTCGCGAGGCCTAAACGCATCGTGTAGTGGAGGTTGATTTAAATGGTAAGCACAGACGAGAAGACATCGGTTCAGCCGTCGATTCGGCCGGTATACAAGGCGGTGACGCCGAGTTTGCCGGGCGGCGCGAATGGCCATGGACGGGCAGATGAAGTTGGCTCGGTGGAAGCGCCAGGCGGCTCTGCTCCCGATATTCATGCGGAGGTCGAGGGGGAGCAGCATGTGCTGACCGTCGAACAGTTCAAGCTGTTTTATGGAAAGACACAGGCGCTGCACAGCATCAATATGAAGATCGCGGCCGGGAAGGTGACGGCGCTGATTGGTCCGTCGGGCTGCGGGAAATCGACGCTGCTGCGGAGCATGAATCGGCTCAATGATCTGGTCGACAGCGTTCGCATTGAGGGCAACATGCGATTCAAGGGGGAGGCGATTTACGACCGCAGCGTCGACGTGATCGCGCTGCGAAAGCGGCTGGGCATGGTGTTTCAGAAGTCGAACCCGTTTCCGATGTCGATTTTTGAAAATGTGGTTTATGCGCTTCGGATCGCCGGCGAGCGGAATCGGGGCGTGCTTTCGTCCGTGTGTGAGAAGTCGTTGCGGGGGGCGGCGCTTTGGGACGAGGTGAAGGATCGGTTGCATGGGAGCGCGCTGGGTTTGTCGGGTGGGCAGCAGCAGCGGCTTTGCATCGCGCGGGCGATTGCGGCCGATCCGGAAGTGCTTTTGATGGATGAGCCTTGTTCGGCATTGGACCCGATCGCAACGGCGAAGGTGGAGGAACTGATCCACCAGCTTCGCGGGGCGTACACGGTGGTGATTGTGACGCACAACATGCAGCAGGCGGCTCGGGTGAGCGATTACACCGCGTTCATGTACCTGGGCAAGCTGATTGAATACGGGCCGACGAATACGCTGTTTGTCACGCCGCATTTGAAGGAGACCGAAGCGTACGTGACAGGCCGATTTGGGTGATGGATGACCCAGGCAACGCCCCAACTTAAGGAATGACGATGCGTTACTTTGATGAACAACTTCAGGAGCTTCTGCAGAAGGTGGTGATGATGGGTTCCATGGCGGAATCCATGATCGAACTCGCGGTGACCGGCCTCGTGCATCGCAACGAAGGGATGATGAACGACGTGTTCGTCAAGGAGCAGGAGGTCAACACGCTGCAGGTGGCGGTGGACGACATGGCGGTCAAGCTGACGATCCTGCAGCAACCTGTTGCGGCTGACGCACGGTTTCTGTTCATGGCATCGCGCATCGGGGGCGAGCTGGAACGGATTGCGGATCAGGCCATTAATATCTGTCAGAACGCGCACTATGTTCTGGAGGCCGCGCCGTTGAAGCCGCTGGTGGATCTGCCGATCATGGCCGACATCGCGCAGAAGATGGTGCGTGACAGTCTCTCGGCGATGATCAAGCGGAGCGTGCCACTTGCGGAGAAGGTGTTGCATGAAGAGGACAAGGTGGATGCGTTCCGGGACCAGATTTTTCGGACGCTGCTGACGTACATGATGGCCGACCCGGGGACGATTCAACGGGCATTATCGCTCATCCTGATTGCCCGGAACCTGGAGCGGATTGGCGATCATGCGACTAATATTGCCGAGGAAGTAATCTATTGGATTCAGGGGCGGGACGTGCGACACGCGAAGGTTTTGAAGCCGCTGTCGCAGAATGGTGAGGACAGAGAGTCAACGAATGGCCCTAGCCGTCTGGAGCCGAACTTATGAGCAAAGGCACGATGCTCGTCATTGACGACGAGAAGGATTTGATTGAGTTGGTTCGTTACAACCTTGAGAAGGAAGGGTTTGACGTGATCGGAGCCGGCGATGGCCGGACCGGGCTGGATATTGCCCTGCGTCACAAGCCGGACCTGGTGGTACTGGACCTGATGATGCCGGGGATGGACGGACTGGAAGTCTGCCGTCGGCTGCGGGCGGACGCGCGGACAAGCCGTCTGCCGGTGATCATGCTGACGGCGAAGGCGTCGGAGACGGATAAAATTGTCGGGCTGGAGATGGGGGCGGATGATTATGTTCCGAAGCCATTCAGCCCGCGCGAGCTGGTTGCGCGCGTGAAGGCGCTGCTTCGCCGGACGACCGCGCACCAGGAACCGCAGCAGGTGATCCGTCGTGGCGATCTGGTGATTGACGTGGAGCGGCACGAAGTGACGCATGAAGGGGAGGTCATCAGCCTGACGGCGACCGAGTTTCGCATCCTGCAGTTCCTGGCGACGCAGCCGGGGCGGGTGCTGACGCGGGATCAGATCATCGATACAGCGCTTGGACGCGATTCGTCGGTTTTCGATCGGACGATCGACGTGCATTTGACGGCGATTCGGCGAAAACTGGGCCGGGGCTCGGATATGATCGAGACGGTACGCGGATTCGGCTACAAGTTGCGTGACACGGCCGACGAGCGACAATGATCGCGAAGGACATCTCACCTTGTTTTCAAGCACGTTCTTTCGGCGACTGTTTCTTCCTTATCTGTTGTTGATATGCCTGGCGACGGGCGTTGTGGGGTTTTGCGGCGCGCGGTGGCTGCGTGCTTCGTATCTGGATCGCACCGAAGCGTCGCTGCGGAACGAGGCGCGGCTGGTGGAGGATTTGATTTCGGAGTCGCTGGAGTCGGGGGATACGGGGAAGGTGACGGAGCAGGCGCATCGGATTGCGGGTCAGGTGGGATGCCGGGTCACGATCATCGATGATGACGGGACGGTGGAGGCGGACAGCGAGGGGAATCCCGATCATATGGACAATCACCGGCAGCGGCCGGAGATGGTGTCGGCGGCGACGAGCGGGGAGGGGAGCAGCGTTCGCACCAGTGCAACGATTCAGACGGCATTGTTTTATTTTGCGCGACGGGCGCAGGCGGGGCCAAGGACTTATTTTGTTCGGCTGTCGGTGCGGCTGGACGAGATGAACCATCGGATCAACCTGCTGTACGGTGCGATGGGAATCAGCGTGTTTCTGGCGATGGCGGCGGCCGGGCTGCTGTGCTTCTACTTTGCCAGGAAACATACTGCGCCGCTGGTTGAGCTGACGGACCTGGCGGATGCGCTGGCGCATGGACAGTTGTCGCGGCGTATCTTGAGCCCCGAGCCGGGGGAGATGGGGACACTGGCGCGGTCGCTGAATTCGATGGCGGATGCGCTGGGGCAACTGATTGCACAGACCGACAACGACAGGGCGCGGTTGCTGGCGATCTTGTCGAGCATGAGCGAGGGTGTGATCGCGACGGATACGCAGCAGCGGGTGTTGCTGGTGAACGCGGCGGCCGGGGCGCTGTTGGACTTTCCGATTGTCGAGCACAACGGGGCACTGTGCGAGATGGTGCGCAGCGAGCCGATATTGCGGGCGGCGAGCGAGGTTCTTTCGACCTGTGAGAGCAAGACGTTTCAGCTCGGGCCGTCGCACGGGCATTATCTGGAAGTGACGATTTGTACTTTTCCCGCGCACGCCAAACCGCAGGGCGTGGTGATCGTGGCGCGCGATACGACGCAGTCGATGCGGTATCAGGAACTGCGCAAGGAATTCGTGGCCAACGTTTCGCACGAACTGCGGACGCCGCTGACGGCGATCAAGGGCTTTGCGGAGACGCTACGCGAGGGGGCAATGCATGATCCGGTGCATGGGCCGAAATTTCTAGCGACGATTGAGAATCATGTGGATCAGCTCACCAACCTGGTGAACGATCTGCTTGAATTGTCGAAACTGGACAGCCTGCCCGGCCTGCCACGGAGCATGCCGGTGGATGTGGGGGCGGTGGTGCGGCGGGCGGCGGATCTGCTGACGACGGCGGTGGATAAGAAGTCGCAGACGTTAAATATACAAGTGATTAATCGATTGCCGGCGGTGGTGGGCAATCCGGATTACCTGGAGCGCGCGGTGGCGAATCTGATCGACAACGCGGTGAAATATACGCCCACGGGCGGGACGATCCAGGTGACGGCGCGGTCGGAGAACGGACATGTCACGGTGGAAGTGAGCGACAATGGTATCGGGATTCCGAAGGAAGATCTGCCGCGGATTTTTGAGCGGTTTTATCGCGTGGATCGATCGCGGTCGCGCGAGATGGGCGGGACCGGGCTTGGGCTGTCGATCGTGAAACATATTGCACAGGCGCATGGCGGGGCGATTGAAGTATCGAGCACGCCGGGTTCGGGATCGTCGTTTCGGTTCAAAGTTCCGATCCCCGGCCAGCAGGTGCTGGTCAGTCACAACTGATTCATGGTACATAGCGATGATGCGACGACCCGTCATCGGCATCACCATGGACACGCACGAGCCGCGCGAGGCTTACTATCAGCTTCACGCGGGATACACGACATCGATTGAGCAGGCGGGCGGATTGCCGCTGGCGATTCCGTACCGCAGCGACCATTCGCTGATTCCGCAGTTTGTCGATCTTTTTGACGGGATTCTCTTTACCGGCGGCGATGATCTGGACCCCGCGTTGTACGGCGATGCGCCGTATCACCCCAAAGCTTCGCCGATCGATCCGGCGCGACAGAACTTTGAGCTGGCGCTGCTGGCCGAGGTGGAGAAGCGACGGATGCCGGCGCTGGCGATTTGTCTGGGATGTCAGTTGCTCAATGTGTACCGGGGCGGGAGTCTTGACCAATTTTTGCCGGATGTGGAGCGGGCGGATGCGATTGAGCATCGCAAGCTGGGCGAGGAGCCGCCGCGGCATCCTGTAAGAGTTGAAGAGAATTCGGTGCTGGGGCGCGCGGTTGGGAAGCGGGAGGTGTTGGCGAACACTTATCATAAGCAGGCAATTTCGCGCGTGGGCCGGGGATTGCGTGTGGTGGCCACAGCGCCGGATGGCGTGATTGAGGCGGTTGAGGATGATTCGATGCCGCTGATGCTGGCAGTTCAGTGGCACCCCGAGCGGTTGCTGGATGAAGAGGACCATCTGAAACTTTTTCGATTGCTTGTGGAGAAGGCGCGGCGCGATTAGCGCGCCGAAAATAATGGATTGCAATAGGGGCGAGTTGGATTAAGTTTGGCCGTCGTGCCACAACGACTGTTACTACTAATCACGGATCTGGAGATCGGCGGAACGCCGACAGTGGTTCGCGAACTGGCGACACGACTGACGCGGGTGGGAATCGCGGAGGTGGAGGTCGCGTGTCTGGGAAAACGGGGGCCGGTGGCGGATCAGATTGAGGCCGCGGGCGTGACCGTGACGGCGCTGGGGGCGCGGGGCACGTTTGATTTTCCGATCGCGATGTCGCGCCTGAACCGGCTGATTGGAGATGGGCGGTTCAATACGGTTCTTAGTTTTCTGGTGCATGCCAACGTGATGGCGGCAGCGGTGGCGGGGAAGTTTCCGGAGGTGCGATTCTTTCAATCGATTCAAACGACGCAGCGCCGGCCGCGCTGGCATTGGAAGCTGCAGTCGGTGGCACAGGAATCGGCGAAGAAGATTGTGGTGCCGTCGGAATCGGTTGCGGCGGCGGCGCGCGAGTGGGCGGGGGTGCAGCCGGAAAAGATCGTCGTGATTCCCAATGCGGTGGATGCGGCGGAGTTTGAGGACCACAGGCGCGAAGCCGGAGCAGATTTCGCGGTGGGGTTTCTTGGACGGCTGGATCGGGTGAAGCGGGTGGGGGATCTGGTTGAGGCAATGACTTGTGTGCAGAGGCCGACGCATTTGCACATCTTTGGCGAGGGAAAGGATCGGCCAAAGATTGCGGAGCGGATACAGACGCTTGGGGTCGGTCAGTACGTGACGATGCATGGCGCGGTGTTACGGCCGGCGGATGCCCTTCGGCAGATGGATGTGCTGGTATTGCCGTCGGAGGCCGAAGGGTTTGGGCTGGTGCTGATTGAAGCGATGGCGGCCGGCGTGGCGGTGGTTGCGACGGATGTTGCGGGCATTCGTGACGTGGTGCGTGACTCGGAGAATGGATTGCTTGTGCCGGTGGATTCACCGATGGCGCTTGCGGTAGCGATTGAGCGATTGCGGAAGGATCTGCCGTTGCGCGCGAAGTTGATCGAGGCGGGCCTGCGGGAAGTGCGCGAGCGGTACGCGTGGGATGTTGTTTTGCCGCGCTACGCGACGCTTCTGGCGTAGTAAGATCAGACGTGGGATTTGAAGAGCAGGCCGGTGCCGTCGGGGGTAACGTGAATGCTTTCAAACCAGCCGAGGTTCAACACACTCGCGAGTTCCACTTCCAACGCGCTGCGTGCGACATCGGATGAGACGTCGCCGAATCGGCTGAAGGCGAGACTGTCGCTCCGAATCGCGATGTGCAGGCGGCCATGATCGAGACTCTGAACGATGTCGACATTGCCCGCCTCCGCAAGGAGATTGGGCAGCAGGGCGCGAACCAGGAGCCGTGCGGGCTGGCGAAGCTTTGGTGTTGGGATGTCGAGCGCGTCCTGATGGTTCACCATCGACATGACCAGATATTCGATACCGCCTTTTGTCGCTGGGGCGGTTACGTGAATCCGCGGCAACGACCGGAGGGTGGCCAGGGGCAACGGCTTGTCTTCGTCGGATCGACGAACGAATGTCGCCATCTTTTCGACGGGCAGTTCAGCGAACACATCCTCGACCGCGCCGATGCGCTGAGAGTCTGATGAAGTATCGAGGCTGTTTGAAAGGCGCACTGCCTCGTCGCCGAAACGCATGCGGATAAACCGGCGCGGCGCGCCTGGTTTGCGGCGGGTGTTTTCTTCGGCGATGAAGATTGCCCGGCCGATGGCGGTGCAGATCTTGGAATCCAAGAGGGCCGACAACGGCGTTGGCAGGCCAAGCGACTCGAGTGTTTCGTCGGTGACTGAGTCGATTTCGGTTTCGCTGCTGTAGGTGTAGCAGTATTTGACGAGTTGGTTGGCGATCTGCACGAGGTACAGGCCGCGGCGCAGCGCGGGAGGATCGGAGGCGTCGAAGGCGCGCTCGGGATGGTGGTGCCAGAGGATCGCGGTGGTGATGTCGGCCGGCAGCGACCACTGAACGCCAAGCCTTGCGCCCAG
>JBBRHH010000326.1:0-7034 GCA_038222915.1 Tepidisphaerales bacterium | reverse complement strand
GATGTCAACAACCCGGGGGCCGGCATCCCCGCTGAATCGCTGAAGACCATATTCAACGCGTTTGAACAGGCTGACCCGACATTAACACGTCAATTCGGAGGCCTTGGACTGGGCCTCGCCATCTCGCGCGCCATTTTGGATCTGCACGGCGGCACGATTGCGGCCGCAAGCGAAGGCACTGAAGGGCAAGGCGCCTGCTTTACCATCAATCTGAACACCATCAACGTAAAACAGAAACTGATCAATCGAACCGTCAAAGAGCCGCCAGCGCTCGCGCCAGAGACGATCCATCTGCTGCTGGTTGAAGACCATGCGGACTCGCGCAGGGTGCTTTGTCGATTGTTGAAAACCCAGGGATATCACGTTGCAGAAGCCGAAACCGTGGCCGAGGCGCTTGCTTATATTGCTCAGAATTCGATCGACGTCTTGATCAGCGATATTGGCCTGCCCGATGGGAGTGGACTTGAATTGATGCGACAATTCAGATCGCGGAGCGACGCCCCGGGCATCGCGATCAGCGGATTCGGGACGGACAGCGACGTGCAGGACAGTCTTGATGCGGGCTTTTTCGCGCACCTGACCAAACCCACCGACATCAAGGCGCTCTACCGGACCATCCTTGAGGCAAGGGCATCGCTCACCGTTTCTGCAGCCGCGGCCTGAGCCCGATCCTACTGAAACTCCCGCCGCGGCGCGCGTTCATCGTGGGCATTCGACGCTTGACTGGCTGAAGAGGCTACAAAAAGCCGAAGATTGGCAAGGCTTCTGGTGCGCGCCGAGGCTTGGTCTAAAGTAGGCTCTAAGAATCTAAGGTTGGGCGCGAAACTACAGCAATGTAAACGAGCGGGTGACTTTGGACGGACATGGGTGGATATGGGTGGACGGGCAATCGGTGGTGGGGGCGGGAGTTACGTTAAATAGCGCAACACTTGCGCTACTTTAGACGCGGGGCGGAAATCGGGGGTTTTGGCGGGTACATTGGATTGCGCGCGTTTCTTTTCGTCTTCTGTAAGTCCCTTCAATGCGTGGGTTATCGTGTTTGAAGGGCCTTTGAAAGAAACGCGCGCCGCGCGCGAATCGCGCGCGGATGTCGCGCGGCAGCGCAAAAATTGCGATTCGCAAAAGGCCGCATCGGCGGTCAAGGTCGAAGCCGCACTTTCGGACGACGCCAAGGCCCGGAGCATGCAGAATCTCCGGAAAAACAAGGGGTCTACCGAAGTGGCACAATTGCCCCCTGCAGCGACGCGGGATGGTGCGAGCGCGTGGGTTCATGCGTTTGCCAGGTGATCGGCGAGCCAGCGGCGGGAGTTGGTCAAGGCTGCGCGGGATTGCTCTATTTGATCGAGGACCGCGTTGACCTCATTCGCTTCGTAGGCGATGGGGCAACCACTGCCGGGAAACGGATAGGTTTTGATTGTTCCGGCAAGTTCAAGCGGGACAAGGTGGCGGATGATGGTGCGGAGACTGACTCCGCGCTCCTTCGCGAGTTGTGCTCTGGTGACCAGCTCCACGCCAGACGATCCTACAGCGGTTTGGCGCTTTTCCAACGCCCCAAGTTTTATAGTGACATCTAAATCCCCTGGACAATTGGTTATACCTCTCCGCATGATGAATGAAGCAACCCAACCCATTGGAGGAATCGCGATGAGTGAGAGCAACAGCAAGCGCCTGAGCAGTGACGAGATGGAAAGCGATTACGAAGCGCATCGGACAGCGCTGTCACGAGAGGGCTATATCAAGTGGCGGATGGGGGACGTTCCAGCCATCTACACGGCGATGATGCCGCCGACCTACAACGCGAAGTATTTGTGGATGGCGGAAAAGGCGATTCGACAGCACATGGCGGAGGATCAAAAGTTAATCGACAGCCCGTGGCGGCGGGTGGGGCCACAGCCAGGCACGCTCACATTTTCCGAACTGACGGCTGCGGAGAAAATCGAAATCGCGGTTGAAGTGGAGTGCGCACCCGGTTTGCATGATTGCCCCAAGCCAGGCCGCGAAGATGAGGTGCAAGGGTTCATCGACGAAGCGCAGCGGCGTTTGCCGAAGCGCAAGACGATGGAGGAGCGCCGGGCCGAAGAGCTGGCGGCGATCAATGCGAAGAATCCGGAGCTGCTGGCCGGACAGGAATAGACGGAGATTCACGGAACGTAACGGAGTGCCACGGATGGCCAAGAAGAGCGGAAAAGTGAAATCCCGATACGCCAAGGGGCTGTTACGCTCCATCGGCGTCGGTTATCTCCCCGCTGAGCTGGCCGGGCGGCGGGATTGTGCTTTGATCGATCCGCCATCGGGGATTCGCCAGCATTCCAAGCCGGAGCTGCTTACGATTGTGCGGCTGCTGGCGCTATCCACCTCCAAAACCGAACGGGAAGTCGTTTGCCTTTGTCTTTTCCATCGGCTGGCGGTGGATGCCGTGGCAGATCGGCTTGACCTACCGACGATGCGTGCATCGGAGCTACTCCAATCACTGCGGTTGAGAGTTGAAAAAGCAGGAACCATCAACAGGAGCGAAGCGCTTCTGGCGCAAGCAAAAGGACTGTGATTTATGGCCGAACAAGCAACCCAAACCGAGTCCGCCCTCAACCTGATTTCCAAGGGATTGGGCGGCACAGCGCCCGGGGCGACGGCGCAGCCAGGTGAAACAAACCCCGCGACCTCACCGCCTCCGGTTTCTCCGCCTGCAGCGCCCGAATACGTGTCGCGTGCGGACGTGGACAAGCTGGTTTCGGAAGGCGTGCAAAAGGCACTTGCCGCCGACTCCACCACGCGGGCCGATGAGAACGTGCGGGAGCGGTTTATCCGGGAGAAAATGGCCGATTTGCCGCTGATCTATCAGCAGTCGCTGGCAAAGAACGGAGACCCCAAGCAACTGGCGCAGGATGAGCAGAGAATCCGCGAACAGTACAAAGCGGACTTCAAAAAGGGCGGCGGCGTAACCAATGACATCGGCGGCAACCGGGCCGGCGGCGCGATTCCGCCAGGGCAAGTGGTGGGTGTGCAGCGCTCCGCCGTCGAGAACATCGCCGAGGGCTTGAAGCGCAAGAATTAAAGGCAGCAAAACGCACGAACCAACGGAACGTCCAAATGAGCCAGGCACATAAAAAAGAACCGATCAAAACAGACGCGGCGGGTGAACCGACGCACAGAATCACGCTGCCAAACCAGAATTTCAAGGGGCTGCGGTATGGCGTTTTCTTTGAGGCTGGCGTTGGCCACACCAACAACGCGAGCATCATCGAAGCGTGCCGGTCGCAGGGGTATGCGGTTGAGCCAGTAAAGGCCGAATAACAGCGGCGGGATGTTCCCGCCGCGATAGAGCGAAGAGTCCCATTTGCCGGATCAATACCGGCCGGGAGCCAGAGCGATGCCAGCACTTTCATTGATTGATTTCGCCGCGCAGACGGATGATCCGATGCGGACGGGGTTGGTGCAGAAAATCACCAACGAAAGCATTTTTCTGAGGCGTTTGAGGTTCGTCAAAGTCGATGGCTTTACCTACACTTATGGCGAGCAAACCACGCTGGGCGGCGTGGCGTTTCGCTCCATCGGCGGCGACTACACCGCCGATGTGGGCGTGGTCAATCCCAAGATTGAAACGATGGGGATTTTCGGCGGGAAGATCCAGACCGATCATCAGATGGTGGTGAAGAGCGGCGATGCCGCCCGGGCAAACCAGATTGCCGCCCGCGTGCGCAAGGCGGGGCTGTTCTACGATCTGAAAGTGATCAAGGGGGATAGCGCGATCGACCCCAAAAACTTTTCGGGACTCAATGCCCGCCTGGTCAACAAGCAATTGATCAGCGCGGGCGTCAACGGCGGGGCGCTTACGCTCGACCTGGTGAATCGTCTGCTCGATGCGGTGGTCGGGCTGAACAGTCAAAAGGTCCTGGTGATGAGCAAGGCGATTCGGCGCAGCCTGAAAAATCTCATCCTGAACAAGGCGACGGGCACGGCGGTGGCTGACATCAGCGGTTCGCTGGACTCTTACGACGGGTGCCCGATTGAAGTCATTGACGAGGACGGGGACGAAAGCCCGATTCTCGATTTCAACGAAACGTGGGGGACTTCGACTGTCGCGCAGTCGCTGTATTGCATCCGGCCCGGCAGCGACATCGAAGGGGAGTTTATGCAGGGGCTGGTGGGTGGCCCGCTGATCGAACATTACGTGAGCGGCATGCAGGGAACGCAGCATGTGGACATCGTGGATGCACACATGGGAATTGCCCTTTTCCACGGTCGCTCCGCTGCGCGCGTCGCGGGCGTTTTAAGCTGATTTTCAGGCGATTCAAAGCCAAGAAAGACGAGCCATGAAGAGTACATTTATTCCGGTTCCTCAGGATGAGAATTTGCGGCTGGAAGCGTCGGTTACGAAGACGGCGACTTTCAACGGCACCACGTTGAACATCGACGGCGGCAACTTCGCGCCGGGCGGCATTGGCGAGCCGATGGCGGGCGTGGTGAACGTCTCGGCCATCCGCCAGACGATCACCATTGCGGGGACGTTTCACGCCGGCGACGTGATCACGACCACGGTGAACGGGCACGCGGTGGCGTATACCGCGATCTCCGGCGACACCGATTTTGCGGGCGTGGCAACTTCGATCGCGGCGGCAATCAACGCGGACGCGACGGCGGCGAACATGCTGGCGGTGCCGGCGGCGGCGGTGGGGGCGCAGATCAACCTTACGCCGAAGGTGGCGTTGACGGTTTCGACTGCGGTCACTGGATCGAGCAACACCATCACGGCGACGGTGGGTTCGGAAACCTACACGTTCAAAATGCAGGACAGCGACGACGGCTCGAACTGGTTTGACGCGGGGCCGAGCCAGGCGGCGGACCACGTCGGCGCCTTCAGCGTGGGCGGGATTGTGTCGCGCACCAACGCCCGCCTGCTGCTGACCATCGCGGGGACCGCCCCGAGCATCACCTACGAAGCGTGGCTGAATCCGTATTGCGAGTAATCGAACATGGCCACTGCAACGAAAAGTGTGATCCCCTGGGGCGGCGGCCGGAGCCGCCGCCGCCCCCGCCAAACCTTTTCGAAGGGAGGCGGCGTCATGCGGTGCCGCCTCCCCCTTCTATGCCTCCACGCTGGCGGGGCTGCGGTTGTCGCACGGATGGGCACCGCAGCCCCCCGCTTTGGGGCTGAGAGCCACGATGGGGGTAAATGCGGGGTTGGAGAGCGTGGAATCGCCCGACGCGTCTCCGGGGCTGCTGGACGCCTTGGCGGGGCTTTTGCGAAAACGGCAATAACTTCGCTATTGGGGCTGCTTTGCGGGTGGTTCGTGCCGTTGCAGGTATTCAAGAATGGATTGCTGGATCAAATGGGATCGTTTGATTCCGAGAGGTTCACCCAGCGCGTCGAGACGGTCAAGAATCTTGGTGCTCAACCGAATGTTGATTTGCTCGGTTTCAAACTTCTCGGAAACAACCTTTTTGCTCATCAGCAACATGGTGGCGAATCATATCAGGGTTACGCAAAGAAAATAGCATCCGCCAAACTAATGATTGCATTTGACGGTAAATGCCGTATTTCTTTGTGCGGCGATTCGGCCCTTTTCACGTTGGATCGGAGCCAAATTGCAACAAAAAGGACGCCCCCAACGGGGCGGGAAAGGTGCGATATGGTCGCACAAAACTACACGGCGGATGTGATGCAGCGGCTGGATTTCTGGGCGACGATTTCTCGCCTGGGGAAACTGGTGGAACGCAACGCGGCGGCAACGCCGGTGCATCTGGCGTATGCGAAAATCGAGGCGGAAGCGGAGCACGAAGAAGCTCCAAAGTATGCAACGATGATGGGTTTTGTATCGGCGTTCAAGCGGTTGTCTGACGCCGAGCAACGCCAGATCGTGAACGGCTGGACGCTGGCCGGGGGATCGCCGTCGACGGCGGCGAAACAGGAAAAAATGAAGGGCATGCAGACGGCGGAAAGCATCCGCGATTTCCTTTGCCTGGAATACAGGGAAGGGGAGAGCGTGCCATCGGTCGCACAGCGTGAATTTCGATTTGACGAACAGAGTGACGCGGCGGTGCGGGTGCAGATCATGGAAGGCACCAGCAAGGCCGATGCACTGGCGGCGTTGAAGGCCATCGGCGGGATGATCGTTGAACGCTGGCCGGAGCTGGTGGGCAACCCGGATGTGATGGTGATCGACGGCGAGGACTTTGACGGGAAGAAAAAAAGCGGATCGTCAGAGCGTTTTGTTGTGGAGTCTGGCGAGCGTTGTGCTCATCAGGTCGTCAAGCGTCCCGACAACCACTGGCAATGTGCCCGGTGCGATGCAACCGGCGTGATGGTGGATGGGATGATCGAGTGGACCGCGACGAAAAAAAGCGGCACGTCATCAGCGCCTTTCGTTGCAGAGCTTGGCGGCAACAGCAACGGAAAAGCGGTAGCGATGACGGCCGCGTGAACGAGCCTTTTTGTGCGTCGGGCCGGTTTGGTGTGTTTAACGGCCCGACGCAGTTTTATATGCAACAGAAAGTATACTTTCGATACGTTTCGTTCAAGGCGGACCAAGCCACGCCGGGTGATGGGGCGGGGCCACGCCTGAATCTCAAGCTTGAGGGGGATTTCGTCTTAACGCCGGGGATCAAGCCTAATTTGTTCCGAACGATTACTTCCATTTGGGAGTTCCGGAAACTGGGGCAGATCGTGGAGCGAACGGGCACGCTTGAATTCCATTTCAACAACGTTCCGGCCGAGCTGGCAACGACCAGATTTTTGAAAACCAGAGTCGGGCCGCCGGACTACTTTTTGAAGAACTGCAAGCTGATTGACGTGGAGCCGGTCATTCTCGCGAAGGCGTTGCCGCTGCCGCCAGTTGTTGGCGTCGAGGGACCTGGACAAATCTTTGATGGACCGGGAACGCAGGACCCCAATAATACCGAAGGCGGGGACACTGGCCCTCCCAGCAAGGGGATTGATGACCCACACGAATTACCGCCGGATGGCGGCGCCGGCGACCCACATGAAGACAACCCGAGTGCGAACTTTGGAAAGTATTGGCCGGGTGATGGGACAGCCA
>JBBRHH010000325.1:0-7065 GCA_038222915.1 Tepidisphaerales bacterium | reverse complement strand
TGAGCTGCACGCCGTCGTTGGCATCGAAATGAACGCTTTGAAAGCTCACCCGCGGGTGGGTTGGGTCGCTCACGCGCGGCTGATAAAGAGTGATGACCGTGAACAAGTACGGCATCGAGATCGACAAAAGGACCACGCGCTGCAGGACGAACGCAAACCCGGCCCGGGCGCCGCGAGCCCGCGTCATGGCAACGCCGGCCTGCCGGCGCGCCCGAAAGACGCTGAAGAACAGACGGGTCAGCCCAATATCGAGCCAGCGCAGGATGCAAAGGGTGGAAGTCGCGAAATACGCGAGCAGAAGCATCTGATCAACGCGTACCCAGCTTCGCTGAATCCGCGCCGACGCCAGGCAGATGACGGCGGCCAGGGCCCCTCCGATAATCCAGCGGCTGACAAATCCAGCAATTTCTCGCGAACGGGTGGCGCGCCGGTGCGGTCGAAGAATCGCCGCCAGCGACATCACCGGAGCGACGATATAGAGAGACAGAATGACCAGGTGAATGGCTTGAAGCATGGTGTTCCGCCGGGAACGTCCGATAAATTCACGCCTCCGGCATCCGAGGCCTCGCAGCAACGTTGTAGCGCAGACGATCATGCGCCGTTGTCTATAATACGCCCGCTTGCGACGCCGGGCATGCCCAAGCCGGAATGGCTGTGCGTTTTGCTGAAAACACGGCCCGTCTGGGAGAACAATGGCGACCAGGATCGTACAAATCGACCTAGCAAAACCCATTTTACCGGTGGGCGGGCTCTCCGGCTATGGGAGGGTATGGCTACTGATCCGCCACGGCCGCCGCCCGATCGGATGGGTCAAATTTTCCCGTACCTTTGTCGGTCAGGAAATCCGGCCTGAAACCATCTGCGATCTGATCGCCGACCATCTCGTTCTCCCCACCTGGAATTCGCTTCGAGCCGGCCCGCTGCCGGCCGTTTCGCACCTCCCCAGCGCCTCGGTCATCGTCTGTACCCGCGACCACCCCGACCAGCTTCGCCGGCAATTGGAGAGCCTCGCCAGGCTGGAACATCCGAATTACGAGGTCGTGGTCGTCGACAACGCCCCGCGCATCGACGGGACCCGCAAGGTCTGCCAGGAATTTTCATTCGTCCGCTACATCCTCGAACCAGAGCCCGGCCTCGACTACGCCCGAAACACCGGCTGGCGCGCTGCCAAAAATGACGTCGTCGCATACACCGACGACGATGCGTGCGTCGACCCCTTCTGGCTGGCCACCATCTGCGACGCATATGCCGATCCGAAGGTGCAATGCGTGACTGGACTCACGCTCCCCTTCGAGCTGGAAACGCCCGCCCAGGAATATTTTGAACTCTACGGCGGCATGCAGAAGGGTTTCCGCCGCCGCGTCTACCACCCCGCCAATTGGCGCACATATTTCCCGCTGGGCTCGGGCCACTTTGGCTGCGGCGTGAATCTGTCGCTAAGACGATCATTTCTGGAGTTGCTCGGCGGCTTCGACAATGCTCTCGACACCGGCAGTCTCACCCGCGGCGGCGGCGATCTCGACATCATGGCCCGCGTGATCCAGGCCGGCGGGTCGCTAGTTTACGAGCCGTGCGCACTGGTTCACCACCAGCACCGCAAAACCATGCCGCAGTTGCAGCGGCAGATGTTTGACTATGGTTTCGGCTTCTTCGCCTATCTTGCGAAGTTCGCCGGCGGCGATCTTGAGCTGCAAAATTACGCTGTCCGGCTGATGAAGGACTGGCTGAAGATCTGGGGCTGGCGGCGGCTCAAGCGAAACTTCAAGGACGCTATCCGGCTTCGCCCTCATTTTCCGATCAACCTGATTGTGCGCGAGATGGCCGGCATGCTGCTGGGACCCAAGTCGTATCGACGCGCGGTGCAGCGCGTTCGAACGCGTGCCTATGTACGGAAGTTGAAGGCGGCGTCGTGAAGATTCAACTGGAAGAACTCGATCTGATGCAGCCGTGGCCGACGTTGACGCTCAACGACGGCTATCGCCAGCTGCGCCTACTGGTACGCATCGGCGCGCTGCCGGTCGCCGAGATCATGATCCGTCCGTTCAGGCGCACTATTTCATCGGACCATCTGCGACGCCGGCTCGCGCGTAGCGCCGCCTGGAATATTCTAAAGGCCCTGATCGGCGAAGGGCTTCGAGCCGGGCCCGAGTCATTCGCGACCGCGATATCGCTCCGGACCAATTACCAGTCAAACCTTCAGAAAGATGCGCTGCCGATCTCCGGAAAAGTCGAGCTGATGACCGGAACAGACTGGCGCGAATTTGTTCTGACGCAGATTCTCGACCCGGCCGGCCTACACCCCCCCCACCGCGACTGGGTCCGCCAGGCCGCAAAGAACGACATCGCACCACTTCCGCCCCTGACCGTGCTCGTCTGTACGCGCGACCGGCCTGCCATTCTGGAAGTGTGCTTGAAGAAGCTACTCGATCTGGACTATCCGAACTACGAAATTCTCGTGGCCGACAACAGCCGCAATCCGCTGCATACGCGCGAAGTCGTCGATCGATTCGGCGTTGGATATCTCCGCGTACCCGCGCAAGGCAAAACCAAGGCGCTAAACGCCGCCATGCGCATCACCCGCACGCGCTGGATGGCATTCACCGATGACGACTGCGCACCGGAGCGCAATTGGCTGCGCGAACTGGTCAAGCCAATCCGCGATTCACGCTGCCGGTGCGTGACAGGATTGGTCGAACCCGCACTTCTGGAAAACGACGCGGAAATCGTCTTCGAAGTCTACGGCGGCCTCGGCCGCGGATTCCGCCCCGTCATCTTCGAAAGCCGCTTCCTGCGCCAATCCAAAATGCGCCCGCCAGCAACATGGAATATCGGCGCGGGCGCAAACATGCTGATCGATCGCGAACTGGTCATCGAGATCGGCGGATATGACGAAGACCTGGGTCCAGGTCGGCCCGGCGGACCCTGCGAAGACATCGACATGTACTACCGGCTCCTGCGGCGCAGCCACAGCATCCACTACACACCGCGGGCGGTCGTGCACCACTATCACCGCTGCGACGCGCGCTCGCTCCAGCATCAGCTCTACACCTATGGCCTGGCCCATTCCGCCTACCACTGGAAATGCTTCTGGCGCTATCGCGATTTCCGCTCCATGTTCTATGTGTTCTATTTCCTCCCCAAAGTTTTCAAATGGCGCTGGGGCGAATCGCTCGGCCTGCGCTCGCGCTATCCGGCGTTCCTCTTATTTACAGAACTACGCGGCACCGTCGCTGGGCCCATTGCACTGACCGGCGCGAAGCTGGTTCGCCTTGGCCGGACTATCGGCGCCGGCCTCCGCCGACTGATGCCGTCTCGCATTAAACCCATGACCGCCGATCGTTCCATCCAAACTCCCAACGTCGTCTCCCAAAAACCGACCCATGATTCAAAGCCTGTCCGAGCTGCCTGAATACCGCCAGGTGCTCTTCAACCTCGTCGCCCGCGACCTCAAGGTCAAGTACCAGAAGTCGATCCTCGGATTCCTGTGGACGCTGCTCTACCCGGCCGTGATGCTCGGCATTTACGTCGTTATCTTCGGGCTGATCCTCAGCAACGATCTCGAAAACTTCTGGGCCTACCTCATCGCCGGCCTCCTCCCTTTCCAGTTCATCATGGGCTCGGTACTGGAAGGGGCATCCGCCATTCGCGTGAATGGCAACCTCATTAGAAAAGTCTACTTCCCGGCGGAAATCCTCGTCATCGCCACCGTAACCGCCAAACTGATCGAGTTCCTCCTCCAACTGCTGGTTGCGATGATCTTCCTGATCATCTGGCACCACGGCGCGCTGGTGCAGTTCTCGCTGGTCAAAACCCTGATCGTCCTCCCCGGCGCAATCCTCCTCCTATACTGCTTCGCCCTGGGCATGGCGCTCCCCTTCGCCGCCTGGTCTGTCATCTACCGCGACCTGGAGCACATCCTCGGCCTCAGCATGACCGCCTGGTTCTACGTCACCCCCATCTTCTGGAACATGGAGCTGGCGAAAAAGCACCTCCCAAATACATACGAATGGTTCATGCTGAACCCCGCGATGAACCTCCTGGAACTCTTCCGTGGGCCGCTCTACTGGGGCACGTACCCCATCAATCATGCAGCTCCGATGACAGGTCCGCTTCAAGCCTGGGCATTGGCCGCTTTCCCCGCGGTCGTTTCGATCACCGGCGGCTACTGGCTCTTCAACCGCTCCAAGCGCGTGTTGGCGGAGGTGGTGTGACAAATCCAGCCACAACAAGCTCCGCTGCCCCCGCGATTCTCCACGCGCGGGAGCCCTCGATTGTTTGTAACAATGTCTGGAAGCAATACTACTTCTACACGCACCGCCCGCGCCGCCTGAAAGAGCTCGCGACCGGCCTCTTCAAATCTCCTCCCAAAAAAGACCCGGTCTGGGCGCTTCAATCTTTCAATCTCAATGTCTACCCCGGCGAAACCGTGGGCGTCGTCGGTCACAACGGCGCGGGCAAGTCCACACTTTTAAAGCTCCTCTCCCGCATCCTCGTACCGACCACAGGCCACGTCGAGATCAAAGGCCGGATGTCTGCCATCATCGAGCTCGGCGCGGGCTTCCACGAAGACCTCACCGCCACCGAGAACGTTTATCTCGCCGGCAGCTTCCTTGGCCTGAAAAAGCGGCAGATCCAAAAGCTCTACGAAGAGATGGTGGACTTCGCCGAGTTGCGCGAGCACATGGACGTGCCCGTCAAATATTTCTCCAGCGGCATGCACGCGCGGCTGGGCTTTGCGATTGCCGTGGCCGTCAACCCGGATGTGTTGCTCATTGATGAGGTGCTGGCCGTCGGCGACGCGAGTTTTCAGCCCAAGTGCAAGGACAAGATCCGCGAGTTCCAGAAATCCGGCAAGGCGATCCTGTTCGTCAGCCACGACATGCCCAGCGTGAAGAAATTATGTCAGCGCGTCGTCTGGCTCACCAACGGCCAGATCAAGGCCGAGGGCAAGCCGGTCCAGACAGTCAATTCATATCTCGAACATTACTGGCCTGGTTGCACGAACGGCTCGACGGAAACCGATGTTGTCGAAGAATGAATCGCGAGATTCAGGCGACATCCACCCCACATCCTATTAGAATCAGGACATGAGCACCCTGACCGCGCCCGTCTCAACCGACGACCCCATCAATGCCCGAATCCTCGCCATATCCGAAGACAAGATTCGCGGCTTTATTCCCGATCCGTTCGCCGAAATCGCCGCACAGTCCGGCGTTGATCTTCCCACCGTTCTCGAGCGCATCCAGGCCATGCTGCGCGCGGGGATCATCCGCCGGGTGCGTCAGACACTGATGGCCACCAATCTCGCACGCGGCTCGCTTGTCGCATGGGTCGTACCGCCCGACAAACTCCAGTCCGCCTTCGACTACATGTTTCAGAAGGACCCCTTCTCCGGCCACGTCGTCATCCGCTCCACCGATACCAACATCAGCGGCTCGCAATACCGCCTCTGGACGACCGTAAAAGTCCCGCAGGGCTATTCAATGGAAAAGCACTGTAAGTATCTCGCCAGCCAGTGCGGCGCCGAGAATTTCCGCCTCATGCCGGCCAATCGTCTCTTCGCCCTCGGCGTCGGCCACGTCCGCCGCCGCGGCATGGAGCCAGGCAGCAAGTCCGAAGAGCTCGCCGATGTCATGGATACACAGATTGTAGAATTGAACGAGCTGGAATGGCGCGTGCTCGTCGCCCTCAAGCGCGAATTTGAACCGGATGAAATCCACGAAAATCTATGGCAACCCCGCGCCCTGGAGGCCGGTGTCAGCCTCGAGGAATTCTACGAAGTGGCGCGCAACTTGAACGAACGCCGCGTAATCGGCCGCTTCTCCACCTTCCTCGAACACGTCAAGCAACTTTCGACAGGCGAGCGGGTGACAAAGTTCAACGCCCTGTTCCACTGGGCCGTCCCGCCCGGCCGCGAAATCGAAGCCGGCCGGGAAGTCGGTCGATTTCACATCATGACCCACGCCTACTGGCGCGAAGGCGGCCCGGATTTCAAAAACGTCAACGTTATGGGCGTCGCGCATGGCACGCAAAAAGAAATGGTGCTGGCTCACAAAAAGTCGATCGACGAGCATCTCGAAGCCGTCGGCATCCCGGTAAGCTACACGAACGTCTTCTGGGGCGGCCGTAGCGAAATCAAGCCAAGCGAGATCTCACCGTTCGCATATCGCGAATGGTGCAAGAGCGAGGGGATAGATGCGGAATCGATGCGGGAGAACGCATGAACAACGAACAATGGCGAAAGCGAATCGTGTGCGATCCCGATCTGCATCATGGCGAGCCATGCATCGCCGGCACGCGCGTGCCTGTGGCATTTCTGGTCGCGAGCCTTGCTGAGATGACGTTTGAGGAAGTGCTCGCCGGATATCCGCAAATCAGTCGTGAGGATATCCAAGCGGCACTGCTCTATGCCGCTGAAGCATCACATAACACGCTTGTAGCGTGATCGACAGATGAAGACAAAGCTGGACGAAGATCCCTCGGAGACGCTGACCGCCGTTCTCGAACAGGCAGGGCACGTTGCGGCGACCGTGCTGGGGCAATCATGGGGCGGATTCAAAGATCCTGTGCTGTGGCCCATGATCGTTGCAGAGGGAATTTTCTTCATCACAGGCGACAAAGGCTTTGGAGACATTCGTGCTTATCCGCCCGGCACGCACGCAGGGATACTATTGCTTCGACCCGACCAGGAAAGCATCCCACACTTTCGAGCATTGCTGACGGCTGTGTTGGAAAAGCATCGTCTGGATGATCTCGCAAGAGCTGTTACGGTCGCGACGCCTCGCAGTATTCGAATACGCAGACCAGCAGCGTCATGACGCGCTGTTGCGGCTACACGTCTACAACCCGATCCTCACTATCGCGCCAGATCGCTAGGAACAGCACGAGACACACGGCCGCGCCGATCGCCGGCACGCGCCATACATGCGACCAGTCGACCACTTTGTCGACAGTGTAGTGATCGACGACCATGCCGGAGATGTTGTTGCCAATCCACATGCCAAGGCCATAAACAAGGAAGCTGATTAGCGCCTGTGCGGACCCGCGAATAGCCGAGGGCGCCTT
>JBBRHH010000324.1:0-7066 GCA_038222915.1 Tepidisphaerales bacterium | reverse complement strand
TGTATAGAGCAAAAACATCGAAAAAAGCAGCGTCAAACAGACTTTTGGCTAGATTTTCACCCACACACTTACGGGAAGAGCCAAATAAAGAAAGCCCGCCCACCCTATAGGCCGGCGGGCAGAATCATCATCGACCGCTGTTGGGGAAGGAGTCCAAAGGCGTCGGTGATGTGCGGGAACGAGATTGTGAAACCGCTTAGAACTCGTAGCCGACGACGAGGTAGATCTTCAACAGCGAAGAGCCGCCGGTGACGCCGAAAAGCGGCACGAAGTCGACGTGGATGTTTGGCCGCGGGCGGTACTGGATGCTGGGGCCGAACTTGATGTCGTGTTCGTAGGTGGCGCGGCCGGAGTGGGCGTTGGTGAACGACGATTCGGTTTCGACGCCTACGGACAGGACGCGGTCGAGGACCGTGTAGCTGATGCCGCCGGTGAATTCGTATTCGGCGGTGTGCTCGTGGCCGAGCGAATATTCGAACGACAGGTTGATACCCCAGTGCCAGCGCGGGGCCAGTTCGTCGGCGAGCAAGAGCTTGCCTTCGATGGCGTCTTCTTCGCCGCCTGCACCGAAGGTGTATTCAACGTATACGGTCGGGTTGCCCCAGATTTTGCCCCAGTCGGCAAAAGCGTAGCGCCCTTCGATGCTGCTGCCGACATTCGTGTCCGAACCTTCGCCTTCGCGTTCGAGGTTCAGGTATAGATCGAGCTGGAACCGGTTCGGCAGGCCCATTTCGACTTCAAACTTCTGCTCGGTGGAGGTAGTGCCTTTGCGAGGAATTTTTGGCTTGAGCCAGTATTCGACTTCGAACGCGCCGTCGGGAATCACGTAGGTGCGGGTGCCGGCAAAGCGGCGATCGGCGGTCCACCGTGGCTGCGAATAGGAACCGACGAGATCTTCTTCACCGATCGCACCTTTGGCGTGGACGGTGATCGGGTGGAACATGGCCTCACTTTCGCCGCCTTCACGCGTCGCGGGGGCGTGAGCCGTATCGGCCGGGTTGGCGAGCTGCATCAAACTGACTGGCTGATCAAGTCCTGCGGCCGTTGGCACGGTCTCGGCCTGTACGCCCTGGCACCAGGCCATGCCGCCGAACACCGCTGCGACGAGCGCGCGGACTGTGCGCGATTTGCGAAACACTACGCTTCCCATGTTGTCTCTCCGAAAAATCCCGAACTGGAAACAAATAATAACCGAGAGAGAACCAGATCAGCGTCGGGTTTGCGCTGGGCTGAAATTACACGCTAAAAAATTAAGCTCGAGATCGTCCCACGTTTCCGGCCGTTCACTTTGCCGGATGCTCCTTCAAGTCCTTCATCGCCTCCTGCAATGCCAACACCACATAGGATGTCGTCAGCACAGGGTTGTCCTCCATCCACTTCTTCTCTCCGACGAAACTCCCGTCCTGCTTCTGCGTGGTCGCGATCTTGTGAATCAGGTCGACCCGCCAGTCATGCTTGTTGCCGTTGGCATCGACGATGACCGGCTCGCCATAGGCGTGCAGGGCCAGGGCCATCGTGTGGAAGTAATAGTTCAGGCCCCACTGAGCGTCTTTGGGATCGTTCAGCTTCATGCCCGGATTTTCATCGACGCTGTAATTTTTGCCGATCCATTTCCATGCGGCGACCACGCGCGGATCGTCCTTGCTGAGCCCCGCGTACATCATGCTCTTGAGGCCGGCGTAGGTCATCGAGCCGTAGCTGCGCAGGAGGCGCTTTCCGCTCGTGTCGACATACTCCCCTGCTTTGGACGTACCCGGGTGTTCCTTGTCGGCTCCCACAGGCGAATAGATCAGTCCACCGTCATCGCCTTTCCAAGGCTGATCGTTCGTTTCGGACAGGTTCTGCATGCGCGAGATAAACTTGAGGGCATTCTGGTAGGCGGGATCTTCCTTGGGGACTCCAGCGTCGTGCAGCGCCTGCAACATCATGGTGGTGTTGCTGCCGTCGGGATTTCCGGCGGGATATCCACTGCCGCCGAACTTGGGATCGCTGATATCGATTTTCTTGCCGTCTGGTCCGGCGATTTTGTCGGTCCACTGGAGGCTTTTCAGGTATGCGACGGCCTTATCGATGGCCGGTTTGTAGGCCGGGTCGTCCGCGGCGGCGAGGGAACTGACGGCGATGGCGGTGTTGTAGTTTCCGAGCATGTCTTCGTAGATGCCGCCGTTGTCGGCCTTCTGATACGAGATCAACTTCTGGTAACCTTTGGCGACGAAATCCGCCTTTGCGCCATACTTCTCATCGCGGGCGAAACATCGGAGCACAATCGCAGTCAGAGCGGGCGGCTGCTTGGGGTCTTGCCAGCCACCGTCAGGTTTTTGCTGGGACTTCAGATAATCGAAGGCCTTGTCGAGTGTGGCGCGCCCTTCCTTCGCGGCGTCCGCAACGAAGGGCCCGCCTGTGGAGGGGACATTGGCGATTGGCTCGGCCGCAATTGTGATGGGGCCAGGCCATTGTGCGGAAATTGCCAACGTCAAGGCCACGCCCGCGCCGATTTTGAGCTTCGAGATTCGCATACGACACCTATACCACGCCATTTGCATTCTGAGCACCCACTTATCGCAAATCGTCACAATCCGGTCATTTTTCGGCGAAGACTTCGTTGTTCGCCATTGAATGACGGTGCAATTCTTGCACGGCCAAACGTTGCCTAAGGGACTCGACAGACTTCCTCGACCGCATGCGTGTAGTCGGCACGTATGACCCGGCGGTTGTAGGTATCGACGACGTAGATCGCTTTTTCAGTAAACGCCGCCCCGGTGGGCCAGGCCATTGGAATGGACGGGACGGATACGATCGGCTTGTCGCTACCGGTCGGTATGTACTGTGAATCGAAATTTCCGTACTGGCCAAACTCGAGGATCTTGTTGCCGGCGTTGTCGAGCAGCGTGACGGATGTGGTTACGACGTTCGGGAGCGCCAACCGGCCGTAGCGGTCCAGGTCAAAGCGCGATACACGGCAGACGCAGCAGGATGTGTTGCCGCCGAAGCCTGCACCGGCGAATGGGGCGATGCCGGGGTAGAGTTGGGTTGCGCCTTCGATCACCACCTTCGGCTTGTTGGTTTCGATGCGCGGCGCGGCGGGATTGGCTGATTCGGAATCGGTGATTCCAAGAACTGCGCCGCCGGTTGCGGGCATTTTTACGACTGAGCCGGTGAAGCCCAGGTAGGCCGGGTCTTTGGTGAAACCTTCGGGCGCGGTGAATCCTTTGGGAAGCACTCGCATGCCCAGGTAGAGATTTCCCTGCAGATCGACGCGCACGCCAGCGCTCTCAGATGGGACTGGGCCAACCACAGCAGTCTCGACCTGCCGGTCGGCTGCGGCTTTCTTGTCCTGGCTCTTGAACTCGGTCTTTAACTTCTCGGCCATGTACTGGCCTTTGAGCGGTTTGCCATCCGCTCCGAAACCGGTCACGAAATATTTGGCGAAGCTGTACATCCAGTTTTCGTATATTTTCCCGTCGGGGCCGGGCCCGATTCCTTTTTCGCAGTAGCCGATGCCGTAGCGGCCGTAGATGTTGTAGATGACGTTGGTTCCCGTTTCGGGATACGGAACGGGTTTCAAATCGCGGGTGAGGCGTTCAAGCGGGCCGGAATAGCCATCGCCGCTTCGGACGTAGAGGAGCCCGTCGTATCCGACGGCCAGATCGACGGCGTTGAAGAGCTTTCCATCGCGGCTGAGGGATGCGCCTTCGCCGGTGCGGCCGTCGAAGCGCCACATCTTGTTGACGCCGTCGCTGATGTAGATTTCGTCGCGGACGGGGTCGGCCACGATTCGTGCAAAGGTGTCGAGGGCGTCGGGGTTCGCGTGCGGCACCGGCTTTACATGGAACTCTTTGTCGGCGTCTTCGAGGGCGAGGATGTCGCGGGCGCTTAGCGGCCGTTTGCCTGGGATATTGGTTGCCGGTTCCGCTGCTCCCGCTACCCAGAGGACGGCTTTCGCGCCTGCCATCGACAAGGTCATTTTGGGGAAGTTGGTTTCCTTGTGAAATACGTACGTCGCAACTGGAAGAGCCCCCTTCTCGTAGTTGGCAAACTTGAGGAGCGATGTGTCGTGGGTGATCCATCCCGTCGTGTGGCGGGTCAGCACATAGATGGCATGCGATTGCGGATTGATGCAGATCTGATCGGCCCCCTGGATGTCGATCTGTCCGAGTTCCTTGCCGGCCTCGCTGAACACGGCAACACGGTCGTGCCCGCGATCGGCGATGTAGACATTTCCGGCAGCGTCGACCGCGATGCCGTGCACGGGGCCGGTCGTGCCGTAGGCATTTCGCGGGGGCTTGGACCAGGGACCTTCGAGTTCCGCTTTCAGAACAACAAACGGTTCCATGACGCCGGTTCCGTCGAGCCGCATCCGCCAGACCTGGCCTGGCGGACAGTCGGGCTTGGCCCGGTCCTTCTGTGGGAATGGCCCGCTCAGGTAGAGCCATTTACCGTCGGGGGAGGCCGTGTAAAAGATGGGGCCGAGGTGATAGCCCAGCGCGTTGTCGGTTCGCTTTGGAAAGGCGATTTGTTTGGTCGCGAATGATTCGCCGGCGACGGTACCGTCAATGTTGAGACGATAGATCCCTTCGGGGTGGGCGAAGAGAATTCCGTTTTTGGTGGAGACCGAGACCATGCTGTACGGGCTGCGATCGCCGCCGCCGGCGTAGAACTCCGGGTTGAGGATGCTGAGGTTTCGCGGGCGCCAGGTCTGGGATTTTTCATCCCATTCGCCGACATCTTTCATCGATCCATGTTTGACGTCGGCTGAGAAGGGGAGAATGGTGCGGAGGTATTTTCCGTCGGGGGAAAAGACGCGCAGGGTTTTCTGTTTTTGATTGGCCGGGCCGTCGCTGCCGAGGACGTAGAGTTTTCCGGTCTCGTCTGAAGCGATCGAATCGACCTGCCCGAAGAGGTAGGTTTCCGCGCCGATGTAGCCTGCGAATTTCACGCCGGTGCCGGCGCGGACACGCAATGTGAATGGGCCCCCTACCGCAGGCTTACCGAAATCGTCTTTGAGGTCCCATTGCAGTGTCTGGTCGAGGCCTGCCCTGAGAGGAGTTGGAGGCGCCGCGGGCCCGCCCAGGACTCCGGCCGCGAGATGGCGGACGACGTTTCCGGTTGCGTCGATGGCAGCCACTTCCACGTCGGTCGCGCTCGCCACTGAGAAATGAACGCTGACAACGCCGTTGGTGGAACGCACCTCGGGTTTCTGTTTGAACGCGACTTCGGCGGCATGGCAGTGCGCCGCCAGAATCAAAAACATCAGCCCGGATAGACCCCACGAAAACTTCGACATTTTAAACCTCCGCAATAACCGCCTTCGATACTGGTACGCAGATTCGCCGTTGCTCGCACGGCGGTGCCGATCATTCCAGAGTTGCGAGATACTCCAGCACCTCACGGTCGTGGCCTTCGGGTTTTACCTTTTCGAATACGTGTTTTATCTTGCCGTCTTTCCCGATCAGGAAGGTGGTCCGCAGCGCGCCCATGTACTTGCGGCCCATGAAACTCTTCTGCTGCCAGACGCCGAACTTCTCGGCTACCGCGTGATCGGCGTCGGCCAGCAGCGGGAAGTTCAGGTGGAACTTGGTTGCGAACTTGGTGACGGCTTTGACTGCGTCGGGGCTGATTCCAAGCACCGCGATGTTGGCCTTGTCGTAGTCCGCGAGCCGATCGCGGAATCCGCAGGCCTGCTTGGTGCAGCCGGGGGTGTCGGCCTTTGGGTAGAAATACAAGACCACCCATTTCTTGCGGCCGAGCAGTTCGGTCAGATCGATATTCTCGCCCGTGCTGGAGGGGAGGGTAAACATCGGTGCGGGCTTGCCGGCCGCGAGAACGGTGTCATCGGTTGCCATGGTTCGTCCTTCCAAATTGGTGGTGCGATCATAGGTTAAAGGGCAGGCGGCAGAGAATAAGCGGTCGTCGATCGTGCGCGCAAAAATTGTGTTTGGCCGCGAGCGACACTGGATCGATTTGACATAAGAGACATCCCAAGAATGACTTGTGAAAAATAGAGGGTTGAATTCCTGCTCGGAATACCGACCCCAAAGCGGTATCGAAGGGGGCCTCCAACCTCCCTCGAATCTCCCCAAACCGACGTTGAACCTCCCCGTTTTGACCCTCGAATCGCCCCAAACCGATGGGGGCTGAGTTGGAGCGATTGCGGTTGAAACGTGCGCCCAAAATTGAGTTTGGGTGGGTGAGAATCGAGGTCGGAAATGCAAGTGTTTGCCTGTATTGCATTTGCGTTTTGGATGGGATTGGAACCAAGCGAAAAAACCGCCCCCAAAGCGACATAAAACCGACCCTGAACCGTGCCTCAAACGACACTGAACCGACATAGAACCGACCGTTTTTAACCACATAACGACCATAAAACGACATGGGGTTTGAGTGCAGAAGTGTGACGGCGGTGATGCGGAATTTGAGGTGCAGGGGGCGCGTGGGAGAGGAGGCGGACGCCGACATTTCTTGTGGGTTTTTCTCGGCTGGGCGGATTGGATGGACGGTTGACCCCATGGTGGACCTCCCGGGTTTTAGCCGGCGCGGTTGGCCGGATGGCGAGGGGTGGAGGGCTGGGGCTCTCCTACCTCGCTGTTCACAGTTTACGGAGAATGTTAGGTGTGTGTCAAGTTTTAATATTGAAGATTTACAAGATTTATTTTTAGGGTTTGATTTTCGGGGTGGCCGGGTTGCGCGGGGGGCCGAGAAGAATGCTTTGCCGCCAAGGACGCCAAGTTTTGGATTGGGGTTTGTAAACTCAGTTTGCAAGGGGTTTTTCGCTCCGCGAAGGGCAAGCCACTGCTCATGGTTTTGCGGATCACGGACGTCGATCGTATGCATCGCACCACTGCGGCGATATGGAAAGAGTGCGCCCAAGCGCCGGAAGCCATTCAACCCCGCGCCGCACTCGGGACATTGATCGGGGGTGGCGCGAAGGTCGTAGCCGCAGGCGCGGCAGTGGCCGGGAAGAATGCGCCGGCGGGTGCGATAACGCCACAGATGCAGCAGGGGAAAGCAACCGGTGGCGAGCGCGATGCTCCAATAGGGGATGACCAACTCGCGGTTCCGCATGATG
>JBBRHH010000323.1:0-7067 GCA_038222915.1 Tepidisphaerales bacterium | reverse complement strand
CCCTTGATGCCGTCATCGATCTCCTCCCACGTATCCTGGCCCACGTCGTTGATGAACAGCCGGCGCGTGCCCGGCTGAAATGCGAAGGTGTACGGGTTGCGCAATCCCAGCGCCCAGATGGCGCGGTTCTGCCCAGTGGTGCGGGTGTAAAACGGGTTGTCGCTCGGGATCGTCCCATCTTTGTTGATCCGGAGAAGTTTGCCGAGTGTCGTATGCAGGCTCTGCGCATTGGCGCCCTTCGCGTTTTCGCCGACCCCGATATACAGCTTGCCATCGCGGCCAAAGTGAATGCCGCCGCCGTTGTGGTTGGTCGCGTTGGACAGCGCCGGCAGTTCAAAGATCACCTGCTCGCTGCCGGCGAGTGCCACGTTGGGATGGTTCGGATCGGCCGTGAATCGACTCACCCGGTTGTGCGTCGTCGGCGAAGCTGTCGTGTAATACACAAAAACAAAATGGTTGCTGGAGAACTGGGGATCAAACGCAATGCCAAGCAGGCCGCGCTCGCCACTATTGTCGACACCGAGGGTTGTGAACGGCTTGGCCTGCAGCTTGCCATGATCGACCACACGCAGCCGACCCCCCTGCTCGGCCACAAAGATACGTCCATCGGGCGCGAACTCCATCGCGCTTGGATCGTGGAGAGCAGACACAACCCGCTCCATCACAAAACCGCTGGGAACCGAAAACATCGTTCTCGATTCAAGCGGCTCGATCGGGTTGTTTGCCGCAGGACAGATCGGCCCATTGTCCGGCGCATTCAGCTGTTTGTCAGCCGGGATTCGTCATCGTATAGGCCGAGAATAGCTGGATTCTTGCTCCACGGATTGACAAATAGCCGCCAATTCCCACTATTACCCGCCGGTCAGGTGACAAACCCAACAACAAAAATCGACCAGCCCCGACCATACAGGGTTCGTGGGACAATAACGCTGCTGCTCACGATCTGGGCCGTATCACTGGTCCTGCGCCTGTTGCTTGCGCATCAGACGCTTGCCGATAATTCTGAGCGCCAGATCTTCGACTTCAATTTTGATACACGCGAATACGTCCATCTGGCGCACAACCTCGCTGCTCCAGGTCACGCATACAACCTCGATAACGCCGAATCCCGCTTCTTCTCGCAGCTGCGGACCCCGGGATACCCGGCGTTTTGCGCCCTCTTTTTTCGCTTCACCAGCGGCATTCCCGCCATCCTCTATGCCCAGGCCTTTCTCGGTTCCTTCATCCCGCCGCTCACCGCCCTGCTCTGCCTAGTCGTATTTCAAAGCCGCCGGCTTGCCGTCGTGGGCGGCCTACTTGCAGCCTTCTCATGCCCCGGCATCGGTTTGAGCGGCATCCTGCTCTCCGATCTTCTCTTCGCCTTCCTCGTGGTCGCCGCGTTTGGCCTGTTGTTCGCCGCTGCCTTCAGGAAGGGACGCTCCCTATATCTCGGCGCGGCCCTCGCGCTCTGCCTCGCCATGCTCGTCAAGCCCGCACTTCTGTACGTTGCCCCCATTGTTCTCATATCCGGATTCTTGTTCGCCCAGATCGCCAATCGTTCAGTTCGATGGCGGCTGTTGACCAGCGTCGCCCTCTCCCCCCTTCTGGTCGTGGCCCTCTGGTCCTACCGCAATCACCGCGCCACCGGGGAATGGATCTTCTGCACCGTCGACGCCCAGAATCTTCGGCAGTTCATGGTTCCAATCACCGAAGAACGCCTCGCACGCGGCGGCGTCGGCCTTCTCAACATCCGCTCACTCTTCGACCGCCAGAAGACAGCGATGACCCGTGATCTGGACGACGTATGCACCGGACGGGTCACGCCAGCCGAACTCGCCAGGCGTCAAAAAACCGAAGCAATGGTTGTGCTTAAGGCCCACCCTGTTTACGCCATCGAAGGTCTGATCTGCAATTCGTTCGCATGCGCCGCCGACGGCTGGGCCTGGACACCCGACCAGCTGCGGACCCACGGCCCATTTCGCTTACTCATGCTCTGGCTGAATTACTTCCAGATGGGATCAAGAATCCCCATCATTCTGCTGGGCATGGTTGTAATTCTGGAACACCTGATCAACGACGGCGATTATTCCGCCGACCCCACCCGAAAACGCGACGCCTTGGCAACTGCTGCGTTTGGCGCGATTTTCCTCTACTTCTTCTTCATTTCCGGCACGTCCTTCTGCGCCGGCTCGAGGATACTTTACCCTGTTGAATTCGCGATCATCCTCATCGGTATGGCGGGCACCCGATCCGCCTTCCGGCTGGCCATCCGAGCCCGCGAGCGACTTCTTGAAACCGACCCCGAAGCCGACCCCCTGGCGGCCGCCTCCGAGTCGTGATCAGGCAGTGGCCTTCACGGCACGCCGGGCGTTTTCGGTAATCACACCCATCTCGCGGAACTTGGCATAGCGCCGTTCGAGCAGGTTCTCGGTCTTGCATCGTTTCAAATCGCGGAGCGTCTTGGAGATATATTGCTCAAGGTTATGGGCAGCCGTATGCGGGTCCCGATGAGCGCCCCCAAGCGGTTCGGAGATCACCGTATCCACCAGATCCAGCCGCTTGAGATGCTTGCTGGTCAGCTTCAAACTCTCGGCCAACTGAGGCGCCGCCTCGTTCCCCTTGAACAGAATCGACGAGCACGCCTCCGGCGAAATAACCGAGTACCAGGCAAATTCCATCATCGCCACACGGTCGGCCACGCCAATGCCCAAAGCCCCGCCGCTGCCGCCTTCACCACAAACAATGCTCACAATGGGAGTCCGCAGCCGGGACATTTCCATAAGATTCACAGCAATGGACTGTGCCTGCCCGCGCTCTTCAGCGCCGATGCCGGGATACGCTCCAGGAGTGTCGATCCAGGTAACCACCGGCAGGCCAAACTTCTCCGCCAGCTTCATGGCCCGAAGCGCCTTGCGATACCCTTCAGGGTGGGCCAGACCGAAATTACACGCGATCTTTTCCTTGGTATCCCGGCCCTTGTGATGCCCAATCAGCATCACCTTATGCCCGCCCAGCCGCGCCAGACCGCACAGAATAGCGCGGTCGTCGCCAAAAGTGCGGTCGCCATGGATCTCGCGAAACTCACGGCAAATCATCTCGATGTAATCTTTGAACTGAGGCCGCTGAGGATGCCGCGCCACCTGGACCGTCTCCCAAGCCGAGAGATTGTCATAAGTCTTCCGAAGCAGCGCCGTGTAGTTGTTGCGAAGCTGGCGAAGCTCTCGGGAATAATCCAATTGTTTCTGGGATTGAACCCCTTCAAGGTCGTGAATCTGACGCTCAAGCTTGGCCAGCGGCTTCTCAAACTCCAGCACATGCCGCAGCGAAGCGCCGTTGCCTGACTCAGCGCGCTTGGACGTTTCAACTTCGTTCAGTGAGAGAAGATCAGCCATAAATTTCAATCGGCTGGCAAGCCATCACATGGCGACCGCCTGTCCCTTTGTTCTATTTGCGATCTCTTGTAAGCCCGCATCAATCAAACGTGAGCCGGTAGCCTACGAAAGACGATATCCCAATTCAAGAAACATTAACATTATCGACCGTATACTAACGGCACGGCATCGGCTGTTGTACGTCCGATAACCGGCAATTCTGATTATCTGATCGACAAGGACAGCGCTTTGGGTTGAGCTTTTCCGAATAATAATCATTTCATGTAAATATCTGTATGATTTCCACTTACATCGATTCGTCAAAACCAAAGAATGGGAATTACGTGAATCGCACGATGTGGAATATTGCGGCATTGTCGGGCTTGTCGTTGCTGGTCTGTGCTTCACACGCGAGAGCCGCCGAAAAGGAAAACGGTTGGGATGGGCACCTTTTTGATTACAAACGGCCTGCAAAGCTGGTGGTCGAACAGTCGACGCCAACGGAGGCACAGGTCGCGTTTTTAACGCGGCCGCCTCAACTGGCAGCCGATACGCCCGACCCAGTAGCCACACCCCCCGCCGCGCCGAAGGTGGTTGGGCCGGTCAATGTGGTGGAAATCCGCTTCAAGGATACCGTCGGCGAGATCGTCCCGGTGTTGCTGTGCACGCCCAGGGACAAGAAGGGACCCTTTCCACTCGTCATCGCGACACATGGCCTCTTGAGCAACAAGGCCCAGGTTTGCGGCCAAGTTGCCTGGGCACTTGCGGAACAGGGCTATGCGACCCTGGCAGCAGACATGCCGTGCCACGGGGAACGGCCGGGCGATTTGTTGAAGATGTCGGACGCCGGCAGCAGGCAAACGCGGTTTCCCCTGTATCAGCAGGCGGTGGTGGACGTGCGGCAGCTAATGGATCTGGCCGAACAATTGCCGCAGATCGACGCCAAGGCCGGCATCCGGCTGGTGGGCTATTCGATGGGTTCGTGGATCAGCAGCACCGCCGGCCCAGCCGACCCGCGCGTAAAGGCGATAGTGCTGATGGTGGGCGGGGCATTCGATATCCCCGAGGCAGCGCTGAAAGACCCAAAGGTGTCGGCCTGCGATCCACGCATATCATTGCAGCATTTCACGGACAAGCCGGTCCTTTTCCTCAACGGCAAGACCGATGGAATCGTCGCCCCGGAACATTCCAAACGCCTCTTCGCGGCCTGTCCCGAGCCCAAAAAACAGATCTGGTACGACAGTGGACACTTCCTGCCGCGCGAAGCGTGCACCGACGCAGCCAAATGGCTCGCCGAGATGGATTCGAAGAAGCCCTGAAGGAGCTTTTGCCGAGCTACAATCTTCTCGTGGATTTTGATGCCGTAATCATCGGAGGAGGACCGGCCGGCTGCGTTGCTGCCTATCTGCTTGCCCAACGCGGCCATCGGCTGGCAATTGTGGAACAGCATCGGTTTCCGCGTGAGAAGGTGTGTGGGGAATGTCTAAGCGATCTCGGGGTCGAAACGCTTGGCCAGGTCGGGTTGGCCGCCGAGGTGCGTGCGGCTCGGCCTGTTGTTCTTTGCCATACCGCCCTGCACGCGCCGGGTGGCGCAACCGCCATACTGAAATTGCCCCGGCCAATGTGGGGCATTTCACGTGCGAAACTCGACAGTGTCCTCCTTACGGCTGCGACCAACGCAGGCGCGGAGCTGATCCAGCCGGCACGGTGTGAGGGGATCACTGGCGACGAAAGTGGAGTTGCGGTGCAAGTTCGCGATCTCAGCACGAACAGCTTGCGCCCATTACGTGCGCGATACGCGATCGTCGCCGACGGCAAGTCGGCGCTGTTGCCGGCGAGGCCGGCACCAACCGCGGATATGGGGATCAAGGGGCATTTTGTCGACGCGAATGCGCCGCCGGATGCGATTGAGTTGTTCGGGCTTTCTGGTCATTACGCGGGTCTCGCACCGATTGAGGGCAATCGATGGAACCTTGCGTTCAGCGTGCCCCGTGAGCGGCTACGGGAAACAGCAAATCTGGATGGGTTGTTTGAGCGAATGATGGAGCAGAATGCGCGCATGAAGGAACGACTCGGCGACGCAACGCGCGTGGGACCGTGGCTGGCGTCGCCGCTGCCACGCTTTGCGGTGCGGCGGGATTGGCCGCGCAACGTTGTGCCGGTCGGGAATGCAGTGGCAGCGATTGAGCCGATTGGCGGCGAGGGAATGGGCCTGGCGATCAAGAGTGCGGAGCTTGCCGCGAAGGCGATCGATCACGCGATTCGGACGAATGGTGTGGTGTCATCGCGCGAGTTGATCCGGCAGTTCGATGCGCTCTGGCGGACACGACAAATGGTGTGTCGTGGGGCGGCCATGCTGATGTCTCGCCCTGTTTGGTGCGACGTGGCGCTGTCGCTGGTTCAGACGGTGGATGGGCTGGACACACTCGTGATGCGGTTGATCGGGAAGCAAAAGCTATCCGCCATCGCTTGATTCATCAAGCACCACCACTGGGAACCCGAACGCGCCGCCAGACTGGTCGATGATCGCCTGTCGATGGCGAGTTCATTGGACGTGAGCAATGGCTCAAAGCGCCCAGCCGGAAGGAACGCATGGCCGGTGGAGAGTGCCAAAAGAACCCGCGGCCGCGACCGCTCAGGGATGTGGCCAGACTGCTGGTTGGCGATGATGGATTCGTAGGTCTTTCGCGCCTTGGGCCAGCCACGCTCCTGAGATCTATGCACCAAGTGGACAAAAATCATCGTGATCCAGAGGAGCCAGAAGGTGATGAAGAGAAATCCGAACAGGCTGGGCTTGCCGCGAAAATCGACGACCGACTTTCGGAGACGTTCGGCCGGTCCGTAAGCGATGAACGCCATCAATGCCACGATGGCGGGATGGACGAGGTGGATGGGCTTGACCTGCAATCGCATATGGTGGGCAGATTATTCTTCAGGAACGACCACAGAGAATCCAAGGCTGGGGCCGGATTCTTCGATGACGATATCGGCTGGAAGATGCAGCGCGCGGACGGCACCTCGAACTCGAATGGCGATCCCAGCATCGTGTTCGCGATCGGACCCGGTGCAAATTGAAAAGCAGATCCGCAACTCCCACCGACCTCGCTCTGTAACCACGACATCCTGCCACTTTCGATCGTTATCATTGAGCGGATCTGCGTGACGCATGCCGCCGTATAGATGCTGCACGAACAACTTGGAGGAAGTCCGCTTAAACCTTTCTGTTCCCAAGCCGCGCTGTTCCAATTGCCCCGGCCGCATCCACCGATATGCAACAACGCATTGGCCACGCCCGTGAATCGGTATATGACCCACTCGCTTATGCACAAATGTAAAGGGATATGACGCGTACCGGCCGTATTTGAAATCAAAATAAGACTGCTTCAGTATTCCGATGATGGCTAGGACTGCCACAACTGGGACCGAGATCAACATGAATCTTCTCTGGTCCGCGGTCCACCCGCCACCGTGGCCTCGAAAGGGTCCGGTTGGATCGATCCAGAGCGCGATGAAAAAGACAGTGAGAAGAAGGAACAGTGCATGAGCGGAGCGAAATCGCATGACGATGACCCGCGCGAAGGAAACACTGCCGAGCGCTCTCAAACCCCCGACCTGATGAGGGTAGTTTAACCGACGTCGCCAGATCGGTCAGGCACAACCACAGGGAATCCGAGGCCTGGCCCGGATTCTTCAATGACCGCGGTGGCGGGGAGATCC
>JBBRHH010000322.1:0-7077 GCA_038222915.1 Tepidisphaerales bacterium | reverse complement strand
TTGCGGTTGTCGATCTGGAGCAACTCGCCTTCACAGACCTGGTTGGTGGTCTTGCCGATGACGCGGGAGGGGTAGGTGGACTCGAGACTGGAGCAGAGGTGGAAGCTGTGGCTAATGAGGTAGTCGCCGAGGAGAACGGCAGCCTCGTTGCCCTTCAAGTGGTTGATGGTTGCGCCTTTGCGGCGAAGCTCGGCCTCGTCCAGAACGTCATCGTGGACAAGAGTGGACATGTGGACCATTTCGACAACGGTGGCGAGGACAATGTGGGCGTCGACGAGCTGGCCGGAGGCTTTGCCGGAGAGCAGGAGGAGGGTGGGGCGGAGCATCTTGCCGCGGAAGCGATTGACGTGCTTGATAAGGTTGTTGACGCAGGCGGCCGAGGAGTGAAGCTCGTCGCCAAACATGTGCTCGACGGCGGCGAGTTCGGTTTTGACCAGATCATTTACTGTCTGAAGAAGCATCGGAACCGGGCCTCTCTTTTCAAAGGTCGCGGGATTATAGAGAGAGGGGTGTTGCGACGCTAATAGCGCCAGAAGTTTCGAAAATATTGAAAAGAAGCGTCGGCAGACCAGTATTGGGAGCTAGGTGCGAGAGGGGGGTTTGCGGTATTCTTTTTTGTGATCACTTTCACTTTCTGGGAGGTTTAACTTGCCGCATACGGTTAATGGATTTGGGACTTGGTATTGGGGTCGGAGCAATTTGCACACGCGGATGGGGACTTGTTCGCTTTGTGGGGCGTATGGGCGATTGACGTCGTACAACACAACGCTGTTTTTCGTGGCGATGTTCATACCGGTGTTCCCACTGAAGCGCAAGCGCGTGATGGATGAATGTCCTGCCTGCAGAAAGCATTTGGCGCTCGAGCAGTCGAAGTGGGAAGAAATTCGGAACAAGGCGGTGGCCGACGCGGTGGCGGCGGCAGTGGCTGATCCGAACAGCGAGCAAAAGGCGCTGGATCTGCTGGGGACGACCATGTCGTTTCGATCGGACGAGGCATTTGTGCGCGCTGCAGAGCTGGTGAAGATGCGGATGAAGGGGAGCGCTGCGGTGCAGACGGCGTTGGCGCAGGGGTATGCGTTTTTCGCGCGGCCGACTGAGGCGGCCGAGGCGTATACGCGATCGCTGTCGATCAAATTAGATCCGGAAGTGGTGTCGACGCTGGTCCTGTTGTTGTTGCGCCAGGGGCTTGTGAAGGAGGCGGAGGCGTACACGAGACCGATGCTGGCGGCGGGTCAGCGGGATAAAGTGGGATTGAACTACCTCGTGGTGGAAGCATACCAGGCGGCGGCGCAGCATGACGATGCACAGCGCGCGCTGGCAGACATTGTGCGCGCGTTTCCGGAGATCGAGGGGGAGACGGAGTTCTTGAACTATCGACGGACCAGCCAGCGCTCGCCGGGGAAGCGGATCAAGCCGGTAAATTTGAGGCCGATTGGGGACGAGGGACAGGTAAAGACGTCCTTTGCGTCGATGGTGCCGCGATTGATTCCGCCGGCATTGCTGGTGCTGGCGGTGGTGATATATGTTTCGGTCGCTGTATCGGAGGGAAGATCACGGACGGTGTGGTTTGTTAGTGGATTACAGCGGCCCTACGAGGTGGAGGTTGCGGGGCGGCATACGTCGGTGGGGCGGCGGGTGGCGGCGCATCTGGAGATTCCAGAGGGGGAATGGACGATGCACGTGACCGGGGAGGACATTCATATTGAGCCGCAGACGGTGAAGATCGAGACACCGATTTGGAAACGACCGTTTTTGAAGAAGACATTTGTGATCAACCCTGATCGGACGGGTGTGGTGGTGACAGGGTCGTGTGAATTTTCAAAGAACGTGGCCGGGGCACACGGACCTTCGGAGGTCGAGCATTTGGGAGAGGTGCAGTACGCCTTTGATGACATGGACTATGTGTTCATGCCATATCCGTCGGAGATTAGCGTGTCAGACACAACCGTCGTAGTAAAGAAGACGCGGGTCGGGTTGCCCGAAGCGCAGGATGATCCGGGCTCCATTCCAAAGGCGATTGCTCGAGGCGGATTGACGGCATTTTTGCGGCACCGGGTGGCGTGCGATCCGCGGGAGGACATGTCGGTCCTGGCGTGCTCGGCGCTGATGTCGCCCGATGAATTTGTCGCGATGGCGCGGCCGCGGCTTGCGGATCGGCCGGTGCGGGTGGAGTGGCACCGGGCGTATCAGGTGGCGATGGAGCGGTCGGGGACTTCGCTCGATCTGTATCGCGAGTATACGGCTCAACTGGATAAGGATGCCGGCAACACGGCGCTGATGTACTTGGTGGGACGGGTTTCGCCGGACCGGACCGAGGCAACGCGTCTGTTCAAGGCGGCGGCGGAAGGCAAACCGCCGCTGGCGTATGGCGATTTCGCAATGGCGTACGACGCGATGGCTGCCGGTCGGTACGACGACGCGATCGCGCTGTCGCGGACGGCGCAGGAGCTCGATCCGAACAATCTTCAATTTAAGCAATGGGAGCTGGAGGGCCTTAAGGCAAAAGGTGATTACAGAGCGATGTTGGAGCAGTGCCACCTGCGTCAGGCGAGAAAGCCGCATCAATTGCAGCCAGTGGAAGACGAGGTGGAGTTGATCGCGTCGCAAGGAGACGCGGCCGGCGCGATCAGCGCTGCGAATGCCTGGATCAAGCGCGAGACAAACAACGCGTCGTCATCCGACGCGGACATGGGACGGCTCCACTTTCAGGCGGTGGCGCAATACGCGGCGGGAAATAGGACGGAATTCGTGAAGGTGGCGGCTCAGATTCCTTCAGCGCAGCGAAAGTTTGAAGTGGCTCTGACGGATGGACAACTGGAGATTGCGGCGAAGGCGGTGGATGAAGGGATAGCCGATTCGGATGCGGCGGAGTTGTTATTGTACGTAGCAGGCAGCATGGCTGAGCGAGAGGATTTCGCGGCCGTCCATCTTCGGGCTGCGATCGAGGGCCTGAAGAAGAGCACGCGAGACGAGAGGACTCTGGCGGCATGGCTGGGTGACAAAAAGCCGAGTGCGAAAGACGCTTGCGACATGCTCTTAACGCCGCAGCAAAAACGGGTGGCGCTGCTGGCGCTGGCGGTGCGGTATCCGGCGGACAAGGCGGCCTATGTGGAGGCAGCGAAGAAGTTTGATTATGACCATGCCTTCCCGCACTTGTTTGTGAAGAACGCAATTGAGGAACTGGCGAAGTGAGCGGCGCGGCCTAATTGGCGCGACTGTTCTTTCGAGCGGCGGCGGGATCATTGGCGGATTCGTGGCCGGCAAAGACGAAGCCCCAGCGAAGGGAGAAGCCGCCGAGAAGGCTGATGACGGAGGCGAGGATGCGGGAGAGGCGGCCGGGCGTGCCTTTGAGGGGGAGACACTTGAAAACTTCGGGAGCGGCGAGGCTGGTGACGGCAGCAACAAGGTGCGGGCGCTGAGAGCCGTGGGTGAGGGGTTTGGCGAGGTCGCCCGCGGACTTTAGATAGCCGACCAGGGAGATGGCCTCGGCGAGGTGAGCGACTGTTTCGATTTTCGAGAGGGCGCTCTTCGACGGGGTTACGTCGCGCTTGTCGGTGAGGTCAAGGACGAGGCTGAGGGCGGATGCGGCTGTCGCGATGGCGCTTGCGCTGAAGAGCGGGCCGATCCAGGGATTTTTACACCAGGCTGGTGTGGAGGTAGAGCTGAGGAGGACGCCGGTGTAGCCGGCCATAAGGATCGCGAGAGGGATGCCGGCGGCGTCGCTGACGGCGAGGATGGTTGGGTTCTTTAGTAGTGAGATGGCGCGACGCTCCGTGCGCGTGCGCGCGTTGCGGCGATTCAGAAGATCGCGAACGGTGGGGATCATCAGGTTGCCGCTGTACGCGGTGAGGACCCAGGTGCCGAGGTTCATTGGGGAGGATGGTTTCCAGACGCGGAGCATGTGATGGAAACGCTTGGGATCACCCAGATCGTGGATGAGAAGGGGCGGGCAGGCGAGGGCGGAGGCGGCGGCGATGGCGCTGCCGGCCTGGGTGAGATCCTCGAATTGTCTACCGCCGAAGCGCTCGGCCATTCGGGAGAGGATGTAGGTGCCGGCGGAAAGGCCGCCGAGGAAGAAGTAGGAGGCGATTTCCCATTTCCAGACGGGGGCCTTGAGCATGGAGATGTCGTAGTAGCTGGGCTCGTGCCTCGCTTCTTGGCTTGTGGCGATGGCCTGCTGGAGCTTCAACTCGCGATGAATGCGTGAGGATTGGTGTTGGATGTTCGCTTCACCGGGCACGTTTGCCTCCACGGCTGAAGACAAGGGCGGAGATGGCGGTAAGGGCGAGGCCGGTGAGGAGGCTGGCGGCGTAACGGCGGCCCTGCTGCTTTAAGGGTTGAGGTGGGTTGACTGGGAGGTTGTATTCGTTGGGATGGTCTTCAAGAAGGAAGAACGCGTTGAGGCGGCCGTAGTTTTCGACGGAGTCTGCTCCGTAAAGGTAGGCTTTGTCGTTGCCGCGTTCGTGGAGTTGCTCGACGCGGTCGCGGGCTTTTTCGCGAAGGGTTTCGACATTGCCGAACTGGATGGAGGCGGTGGGGCAGGCCTTGGCGCAGGCGGGGGTCATGTTGTCGGACTGGCGATCGTAGCAGAGGGTGCACTTGTGGGCGTGGCCGTCGGTGTTGGGGGCGTCGGATCGGCCGAGCACGCCGAAGGGACAGGCGGAGATGCAGTAGCCGCAGCCGTTGCAGATGTCGTTCTGGAGATAGACGTCGCCGAATTCGTTGTAGACGAGTGCGCCGGTGGGGCAGGACATCTGGCAGGGAGCCTGTTCGCAATGTTTGCAGACATCGCTGAGCATGAGCCAGCGTGAAGAGGTTTCGCCGATCTGTTCCTTAAAGGCGACGTGACGCCAGGTGGTGGCCGAGAGGGTGCTGGTGTTGTCGTAGCTGTTGCCGGTGAAGTTGTTGCCGTCGGAGGGCAACTGGTTCCATTGCTTGCAGGCGACCTCGCAGGCTTTGCAGCCGATGCAGAGGGTGGTGTCGGTGAAGAAGCCCATGATGGCGGCGACATCGTTGGAAGGATCGGGGACGGGCGTGTGCCGCGCCGGGAAGGCGTTGGCGAAATTGTTGATGATGTCGAGATGAAGGGTCACAAGCCCAAAGGATAACCGGGGATGGGGCAATCGTGCTGCGCAATATCTGGAGGAAAGTGGATGTCATTGCCGGGGCGGTGACGCGGTCGTAGGATGCGTCGTGACCATGGATTCAAAAACCAAAGGACGCGTGCGCCTGTGGCTGCGCAGTGAGAAGGCAATGGGATTGAGCTCGGTGATGGCGCCGCGCGAGGTGGCGATCGAGGCCGAGCCGGAGCATTTACCGGAGCCGAAAAGCATGGCTGTTGATCGATCTACGCGAACTCAAAGCACGGCTGCGCCAGTGATTGGAGTGCAGGCGGCTGTCGGGGGCACGGCGTTGTTTGGCGCGGATGTGCATCAGCCGTTTACGACGCCGGTCCTCTCGCGCGAAGAGAAGGTTCGGCTGCTGGAGGCGATGAATGCGGCCGAGGTGAGCGTCTGCACGAAATGCCGGTTGTGCGAGACGCGCACGCATACCGTTTTCGGAGAGGGTGATGTGGATGCGCAGATCTTTTTTATTGGAGAGGGGCCGGGCGAGAATGAGGATTTGAGCGGCCGGCCGTTTGTGGGGCGGGCGGGGCAGAAATTAACGGAGATGATTGGCAGCATGGGTTTGCAGCGCGAGCAGGTGTTTATCGCGAACATTGTGAAGTGCCGGCCGCCTAACAATCGCGAGCCCGCGCCGGACGAGACTGCGACGTGCACGCCTTATCTGGTGCGTCAATTGGAAATTATTCGCCCGAAAGTGATCGTGACGCTGGGTCGGCCGTCGAGTCAATATATGTTGCAGTCGAAGTTGTCGATGACGCGACTGCGCGGGCAGTGGCAGGACTGGCGCGGCATAAAATTAATGCCGACATTTCATCCGGCCTACCTGTTGCGTAATTACACGCAGGAGACACGACTGGCAGTGTGGAGCGATTTGAAGCAAGTCATGGCTGAGCTGGGAATTCCCGTGCCGAAAAAATCCGCGAAATGAGGCGCTTGACGCTGGCGCGTTTGGGATAGAATGTCGACGTCGAACCGACCCCACGCAGCGGATTGAACGCGATGAAAAAACACGAATTCGGCTGTCTTTTTGAAACAAGTCTGCAGGTGTGTACTTTTCTTGGGTTGCCCGCCGATCTAATGGTTTTGGTAGAAAGCGGCCGCCCGCGCTCTAAAAGGCGGGGTGCTGTTTTGTGCTGCGAAATAATTTGCGGCATGCCGGAAAATCACTAGTGTACGCGTTGTGGTTGCCGTGATTGGCCAATCGCCGTTGTGGCCGATTCATGATGAAGAAAATGCACCTTTCTGATCGTTTAAGAAATCAGGTTTGAAATGCTCTCGACCCACTCGCCGGTCCAACGCGAGGCGTCTCCACGCCGCGCGGCGGAGCCTATTTTGGTTGACCCTTCCACATGGAACCAGATCCTGCACTCCGTGCGCGCACAGCATCCAAGCCTGCACCGGGTGTGGTTTGATGAAATGTCGCCGCGGCAGTTAACCAACGGCGTTATTCAGGTGACCGTGGCGACGCCGGCACAGTTGAATTTTTGTCAGGCGCAATGCCAGCAGCCATTCACGGCAGCGGCGCAGTCGATTACAGGCCGGCTGATCGCTGTCGCATTTCATTGCGAAAATCTTTCAACGGGCGGCGTGTTCAATGAAGGCGATCAGCCGTTGCCGCTGAATCCAGATTACGTATTTGAAAATTTTGTGACGGGGCCGTGCAATCAACTGGCGCATGCGGCGAGCCTGGCCGTGGCAGATCAGCCGGGCAAGGCGTACAACCCATTGTTCATCCATGGTGGTGTGGGGCTCGGGAAATCGCATCTATTGCAGGCGGTCTGCCAACAGGTGTTGGAGCGCCAGCCGAACTTGCGAATTCTGTATTTGTCGTGCGACAGCTTTATCAACCAGTTCATCAACGCGATTGAGACCGGCGAGATGAACACGTTTCGATATCGATATAGACATGTCGATATCCTCGTCATCGACGACATTCACTTTTTGGCCAAGC
>JBBRHH010000321.1:0-7093 GCA_038222915.1 Tepidisphaerales bacterium | reverse complement strand
GGCGTTTTTGAGCTGGACGGGCGAGGCGCTCGACAAGAAGACGCCGGTACTGCGTTCGATGGACGCACTGAATACGCAGGCCCTTCGGGTTCTGCGGCTGTTTGGAAACACGGCCGCGAAGCACGTGTTTACGACGGTTGGACCCGAACAGGAATATTTCCTGATCGACAAGAATTTTTACCTGCTGCGGCCTGACTTGATCACCACTGGCCGAACGCTGTTTGGCGCAACGCCGCCGAAGGGCCAGGAGTTGGAAGATCAATATTTCGGATCGATTCCGGAACGCGTTTTGGCGTTCATGGCCGATCTGGAACTGGAGCTTTTCAAGTTTGGCGTACCGGCCAAGACGCGCCATAACGAAGTGGCGCCCAGCCAGTACGAGCTCGCTCCGTTGTTTGAGCTGAGCAATCTGGCGATCGACCATCAGAACTTGACGATGGAAGTGATGCGCAAGACGGCCGACAAGTACGGCCTCGTCTGCCTCCTCCATGAAAAGCCGTTCGCGGGCGTGAATGGTTCGGGTAAGCACAACAATTGGTCGATGTCGACCGATGGTGGCGAGAACCTGCTCAACCCGGGTGACAACCCGCACGACAATGCACAGTTCCTGGTCTTCTGCACCGCCGTCATCCGCGCGGTTGCGAAATACAGTGAGATCCTGCGTCTGTCGATCGCGTCGGCCCACAATGATCATCGACTTGGCGCCAACGAAGCCCCACCGGCAATCATCAGTGTGTTCCTTGGCGAGCAGTTGATCGACGTTTTTGAACAGATCGAAAAAGGCCCGGCCAAGAGCAGCAAGCAGGGCGGCATTTTCCAGACGGGCGTCAGCGTATTGCCGCCGCTTCCGAAGGAGGCCGGCGACCGTAATCGTACTTCCCCGTTTGCGTTTACGGGCAACAAGTTTGAGTTCCGCGCAGTGGGTTCGAGCGCGAACATTGCCGGTCCGAACACGGTGTTGAACACGATCGTGGCCGAGTCGCTGGACTATATGGCGACGAAGCTTGAGGCCGAGTTGAAGGCCGGGAAGAACCTGACGACAGCGATCCAGGAGCTTCTGCCACCGATCGTGAAAGAGAGCAAGAAGGTTTTGTACAACGGCAACGGCTATTCGGAAGAATGGCATGCCGAGGCCGAGAAGCGCGGCCTGCCAAACCTCAAGAACACCATCGAAGTCCTGCCGGTGGTTATCCGCAAGGACACCATCGAACTCTTCAGCAAGTACAAGGTGTACACGGAGAAGGAATTGCAGAGCCGCTTCGTCATCCTTTCCGAACTCTACGTCAAGACGCTCGACATTGAGGCCAAGACGGCCACTGTGATCGCCAAGAGCCAGATTCTGCCGGCCGCACTGCGGTATCAGAGGGAAGTGGCGGAGTCGATCGCCGCGGGCAAGGCCGCCGGCGCCGCACAGCCCGCTGGCGTGGCACTGCTGGGAACGCTGATCACGACGATTAATGATCTCGAGCGCGGCATCGGGGCTCTCGAGAAGGCCCAGTCGCACCACGGCGACGGCGATGCTTACGCCCATGCCAAGCACATGCGCGAGCATGTCTTCCCGGCCCTGGGCGAGTTGCGCAAGGCCGCCGATAAGCTGGAAACAATCGTGGCGGATGACCTCTGGCCCCTGCCGACTTATCGCGAGATGTTGTTTATCAAGTAATTATAATTACATCCCTGCTTTTTTGATAAGACACCCCGGCTGGAAGGCCGGGGCTTTTTTTTGGTGTTGGACCCTGAATTTACACCGGTGGTCGAACATTGATAGAATTCCGTGATGGTGACCCGTGAAATCGTTCGCGCGAGGCGTGACGCAATTCTGTACATTGCGCGGGAATATGGTGCGTCCAACGTTCGGATATTCGGATCGGTTGCCCGAGGCGACGCGACCGAGGCATCCGATCTGGACCTGGTTGTCCGCTTTGAGCCCGGGCGATCGCTCCTTGACCAAGGCGGGTTGCTGATGGATCTACGCGAGCTACTTGGGATCGATGTGGATGTCGTTTCAGAGGGATCGCTTGACGCGCGGATGGGTGAAAAGGTCCGGAAGGAATCGGTGCCGCTTTGAGAACAGACGGCCTGCTACTTCGCGATATTCTCGACGCCATCGCAACGCTACGAAAATATCTCCCCGTTGATCGTGCTGCATTCGACGCCGATCCGCCGATGCAATCTCACATCCTTCGACACCTCATGATTGTCGGCGAGGCGTCATGGCGCTTCTAACAACGAATCAAAACTCTACATCCCCAAGTCCCATGGAAGCAGCTCGCGGGCATGCGCCATATTCTGGTTCACGATTACTTTCGCGTGGATTGGGCAATCGTTTACAAAACCGCAAAAGATGATATTCCCGCGTTCGAAGCGCAGGTTCAGGCAATGCTATCCTCTCTGACCCCCGGAACAACTTGACGACATCGGTAGCGCGCACACGTGGCGGCGATCAAGTCTGAGTTCGCATTGCGACCCAGCGGGGTCCGTGTTATACAATTGTGGTCAGGGATGACTTCCGGGTCAGCCTCAATGCGACTCGGACTAGGATCGCAAACACATTTTTTTCGGGGAACCTCCGATGGCCAATCCGTTCACCGCTTGTCCGCATTGCGGACAGAAGTTTGGCGTGCCGCCTGAAAAAGCCGCCCGTTACAACGGGCGGACCATTAGGTGCAGCGCCTGCACGCAGACCTTCGTTGCAACCGTGCAAAACATGGAACGCGCTTCGGCGTCGGTCAAACCCTCTGCGGCAGTGGAGCCTGAGCGGGATGAGTTTTCGCTGGCGGATGTGGCAAACGAGTTTGATCGTATGGCGGCCGATGCGTCGGCAATGCCTGTACTTCCGTCAATGCCCGCCACGAAGTCCGTGAAGAAGCTTGCGTCCAGTTCGACGCCGCGTCCCTCCGCTGCGAAGAACAATAAACCGGCCGCCTCCCCTGTAGGCCGCTCCAAGATAATCGCCATAGTGGCCGGCGTCGCCCTTCTAATCATTGGCGGCTTTGTCGGTTACCAGCTTTACCTCTCACATCAGCGCGTGCTTGGCCTCCGCGACATGGCGCGGGACCGCCTTGGTTCGCTTGAACCAGAGAAGGCGGGACCGCGCGTTTCCCTCAACGAAGCCCGACGCGGTTACGCAACCAATCTGCTTCAGAAGAAGAGGGCGAAAGCGCCCGTGCCCGCGCCGCCGGCAGAATTGTTCAACATCGTAAAATATCACTCGCCCGCGGGCGACCTGTCGGCCTACCTCACAGTCCGGCCGAAGGACAATGCCAAACACCCAGCGATTATCTGGATTGTGGGCGGATTTGGAAACAGCATCGGCGACGACGCCTGGGCGCCTGCCGGCCCAGAGGATGACCAATCCGCACGCGCGTTTCGACAGGCGGGGGTTGTCACCATGTATCCATCCCTGCGCGGCGGCAACAATAACCCCGGTTACGAGGAATGCTTCTACGGCGAAGTGGATGATGTTCTCGCGGCGGCGGAATACCTTGCCAAACAGGACTTTGTCGATCCCGACCACATCTATCTGGGCGGGCACAGCACGGGCGGCACACTGGCTCTGCTGGCGGCCGAAATGCCCAACCATTTTCGCGCGGTCTTCAGCTTTGGACCCGTGGCCGACGTCGCCGGTTACGGGGGCGAGTTGACGTTCAACACGGCCGAGTTCAAGGAGCTTGATCTGCGCTCACCCGCAAAATGGCTCGACAGTGTGAAGGGAACCACGTTCGTTTTTGAAGGCGAAAAGGGCCAGAGCAACATCCGTGATGTCCGCGCGATGATGCAGTCTTCGCGCAACGCGTTGATCGCCTTCAACCCCGTACAGGACGTGGATCACTTCAGCATTCTCTCTCCGATGACAAAGTTGCTTGCCAGCAAGATTGTGGCCGACACCGGCTCAGCGGCAATGACAATCAGCGACAAGGAAATCAACGACGCAATCGCGCACAGGCTGGACAAACCGGCGGCGGAAGCCGAGACGGTGGTTCCAGCCGGTCAGAGCGAGAAGGGCCATTCGGTCATCATGCAGCTTGCACTCGTATCGAAAACCCCGTCGGCTTATGAGAAAAAGCACGTGGAACAGGTGATGAATCAGCTTGAGTCGAAGCTGGTCAATCCCGATCCAAACGGTCCTGCACTGGGCACACTGGAAGGCCACGAATTTGCGCCCGGCGAGTGCCGGCTGTTTTTCAGTTGTCCCGACGCGGACAAGCTCGTTGAGACGCTGATGCCGTCGTTTTATACGTTGAATTGGAAGCCGCGCTTTAACGTGGTGAAGCGGTATGGGGCGTTTGATGATCCGTTGGCGAAGGAAATTACGGTTAAGGTTAAATGAGCGCCGACGTTCGATGAAGGTTATACTGGACTGCAAACATGTATACCCTCGACACGAAATCATTCGTCGTAATCGTCTTGCTGTTTTCAGTCGCTCCACTGGCTTTTTCTGCGTCGTTTACTGATCCCGCTCCGCCCACCCCGGCCACAGCGCCGACAATCCAAATTCCTTCGCCACAGGACCATCCGGAACTCACCTTTCACGTCGCCCCCAATCCCCTACCGCCTGACGCGATCACACATGACTGGCCTTGTTTCCTCGGGCCAACCCACAATGCCATTTCCAGCGAAACCAAACTTGCAAAGTCGTTCCCCAAGGATGGCCCGACGCTGGTCTGGGAGTCGGCCAAGGGCACCGGCTATTCGGCGCCGGCGATCGCCGGCGAACGTCTGGTGCTGTTTCATCGCGTAGAAGACGAAGAAGTTGTGCAGTGCCTGCAGGCCGAAACTGGAAAGCAATTCTGGAAGTTCAGTTATGCGTCGGCCTATCGGGATCGCTACGGCTATTGTAGTGGGCCGCGCTGTGCGCCGGTAATTGATGGCGATCGCGTTTATATCTTCGGCGCTGAGGGGAAGCTGCACTGCCTTAAGCTCACGACCGGCCAGGTGATCTGGCGCCGAGACATTCTTGCTGAGTTTCATCTCAAGCAGAACTTCTTCGGTGTTGGGGCTACACCGCTCGTCGATGGCGATTTGCTGATTCTTAATATCGGCGCACCCAATGGGCCGTGCGTTGCCGGGCTGGACAAACTCACCGGGAAAATGATCTGGGGCGCGGGTGAAAAGTGGGGGCCAAGTTACGCCTCGCCGATCCCTGCAACCATCCATGGCAAACATCGCGTGTTCGTCTTCGCGGGAGGCGAGAGCCGCCCCCCCACCGGCGGCCTCCTCTGTCTCGACCCTGCCAATGGCCATGTCGATTTTCAATATGCATTCCGTAGCACCCGGCATGATTCGGTCAACGCCTCCTGCCCGCTCGTCGTCGGCAATCAGGTCTTCATCTCCGAGTGCTACGGGTCAGGCGGATCACTCCTCGATATTGCCGAAGATTTCTCGGCCAAAGAAGTCTGGAACAGCAACGATCTTGGAACGCACTTCATGACCGCGATTCATAAGGATGCCTACCTCTATGGAGTCGACGGCCACGGCCCGCTCGACGCGCCACTGGTCTGTGTGGAATTGAAAACGGGCAAGACAATGTGGCGCGCAGAGCCGGAATGGATTGAGACGGTAAAAAATGCGGCCGGTGACCGCAAGCACAAACTCTCGCCGGCCCGATCGTCGCTGCTGATGGTGGATGGGCGCTGCCTGTGCCTCGGCGAGTACGGCCATCTCGCGTGGCTGAACTTAAATCCAGAAGGATATAAGGAAGTGGAACGCACTTGGCTGTTCGCCGCCGAGGAGACGTGGACCATGCCAGTGCTGAGCCGAGGGTTGCTTTATGTCTGTCAGAACACAAAGGATGCAATGCACGACAAGGGGCCACGGGTGCTTTGCTACGATTTACGCGGCACGCCGTGACAAGCCTGTAATTGCGGTGTCAGAAAACTTTTTTCCCCAATTCAACTTTCGCGGTTGACTCGCCCGCTGATCCTGATATTAAAGCCTCTCCTCCGGTTGGCCTTCGGGCTTTCCGGCGTTTGATAGTCCCTCGTGTGCCGTCATGGTTCAGCGTCCTTCCCGAGTGCGCTGGCCAGCAAAGATGTCTGGGTTTCGTACCCCTCCCAAGGCATCAGGCCGTTTATCGGCCTGCCGAAAAGGCTGACTCACGAGATCGGCGAAAACTTTCGCCGTTGTGGACGCAATAGCGTAAACGGATCTCAGACAGTTGTGTAAAACCCCTGTCACAGATCCACCAAAATTGTGGTTTTTCGGCGCGTGATACGTCGCTGTCGTTTGAATCTTCCTTGGAGATTTATCGCAGAACGTATCTAGCCGCCGGTCAGTCGTTTTCGTTCGACCCTGGCTCCGGACGTCGAATGAAATGACATGGGCGATTTTGCCCATGGCGTTCATTCCTCCTCTTCGCGGGCCATGTGAAGGAGAAGCACGCGATGAAGTTGATGAGCAAGTTGAGTCTCGCCCTGGCCGCCCTCATGCTGACCAGCGCATTTGCAGCCCCCGCCAAAGCGGATGGATGGGTGAACGGTTTCTGGGTCTATCCTTACAAGTACGTTTATCACAATCAGATCGGTGGAAGGCCTTTCACTCCCGCCCAGGCGGCAGCCGGCCTCGCCATTCACGACGCGCAGGTGCTCAATCCACCATTGATGGTCAAGGGCATCGCGGTTGGCCCGACCTTCGTTTCCCCCGGCGTTTGGTGGACCTGGAAATGGGTCGCCGTCTGGCACTGCGAAGTCAGAGGCGTGAACCGCATTCCGAACGGCCACGTGGATTTCTGCCGTATCGTCGGTGCCGGCAATGAACAATCCGGCCCCACCACCGTCATCTGCCAGGATCTCATCCTGCACGACGGCACCGGCCTGCCCCTGATCGTCCAGGACGGAAAATACGACAGCATCCTGTTCAAGGACATCCGCATTTACAACACCGAGATCGGCGCACAGGTCGTCAACAACGCCGGCCACGTCAACACCGTTACCGTCGATCACTGCCCGGGCATGCAGCTTCTGCTGCTGGGCAACCCCGGTGGCATCGACACGGTTTACGTCAAAAACTCCCCAGGCATCAAGATCTGGGATAACCCGGCGACCCCCTGGCGAAAGACTGGCGCAAAGATCATTTACCTGAACTGAACGCCGCG
>JBBRHH010000320.1:0-7096 GCA_038222915.1 Tepidisphaerales bacterium | reverse complement strand
CGCCCCCGCCGCCACCGTCCAGCGGCGACGGCCTTTCCGCCATCTACTACAACAACATGGACTTCACCGGCACGACGGTGAAGCGCGTCGATCCGACAGTGAACTTCAGCTTCGGCACCGCCACCCCGATCAGCGGCATCGCGGCCGGAACGTACAGCATCCGCTGGACCGGGCAGGTCGTCCCCAAGTTCTCCGAGAAATACACCTTCTTCACCACCAGCGACGACGGCGTGCGCCTCTGGGTCAACAACCAGCTCATCATCGACAACTACACCAGCCATGCCCCCGTGGAGAATAGCGCCGCCCTCGCGCTGACGGCCGGGCAAAGCTATGCCATCCGCATGGACTATTTCCAGAACGCCGGCGGCGCAACCGCCGCCCTCTCCTGGAGCAGCCCATCGACACCCAAGGCAATCATCCCCAAGAGCCAGCTCTTCTCGACAACACCCGTCTCCCCGCCACCGCCGGCCGGCACGCCCTCGCCGTTCAACCAGTCGCCGCTGCAAATCTCCTCCTCCGCTCCGACAATCCTCGAAGCCGAAAACTTCGACACCGGCGGCGAAGGCGTCGCCTATCACGACACCGAACCCGCAAACCTGAGCAACTCCAACTTCCGCCCCAACGAAGGCGTCGATCTGGAAACCTCCACCGACGGCGGCAGCAACGGCTCGGATGTCGGCTACACCCGCGCCGGCGAGTGGCTCGGCTACACCGTCAACGTCACCCAGGCCGGCCTGTACAACATCGCCTACCGCGTCGCTTCCGCCGGTGTCGGCGGCAAGTTCCATGTCGAATTCGACACCGCAGCCAACCCCGCCAACAACGCGACCGGCGCAGTCTCCATCCCCGACACCGGCGGCTGGGCCACCTGGAAAACGCTCAGCTCCAGCAACAACATCAACCTCACCGCCGGCCAATATTTCCTCAAGATCGTCTTCGACACCGCCGGCTCCAGCGGATTCATCGGCAACCTCAACAACGTGATCATCACGCCCTCCAACAGCGTGCCCCCATCGCCACCCCCGCCTCCTCCTCCACCGCCGCCGCCGCCCGCAACCGGGTCAACACCGTTTGGCGCAATCCCACAGATCACCACCAATGGCCCCGTCACCATTCAGGCCGAAAACTACGACAACGGCGGCGAAGGTATCGCCTACCACGACACCGAAACGACAAACCTCGGCGGCGCATACCGCACCACCAACGGCGTCGACATCGAAGCCGTCAACGATGGCGGCGCGGGCTTCGCCGTCGATTACACCAAGGCCGGCGAATGGCTGGGCTACACGGTGAATGTCGCCCAAAGTGGAACCTACAACTTCGGCTTCCGCTTCGCCTCGGCCTCGGCGGGCGGGAACTTCCATGTCGAGTTCAACAGCGCCGCCAAGACGCCTAACAACGTCACCGGCACGCTCACCTCGCCCAAGACCAACGCCTGGACAACCTGGCAAACGCTCAGCGCCAACAATATCAACCTCACCGCCGGCCAATACATCATGAAGATCGTCTTCGACACCGCCCCCAGCGGCTTTGTCGGCAATCTCAACAACATCGTCGTCACACCCGTCCCGGCATCGCCGCCTCCACCCCCTCCGCCCCCGGCCACTGGCACCACCATTTCAGCCACCTTGCCCACGCGGATTGAGGCCGAGAACTTTGACACAGGCGCGGACGGCGTCGCCTATCACGATGCCGAAGCGCAGAACCTGGGCGGCTTCAACTACCGCACCAGCGGCGTTGATACATCCAATGGCTTGGACAACGGCGAGGCCGCGATCTCGCTCTCCTACATCAAGCCCGGCGAGTGGCTCAAGTACACCATCAACGTCACCACCGCCGGTAACTACGACCTCCTCAGCCGCATCACCTCCGCCGGCACGGGCGGGACCTTCCATGTCGAACTGGACACGCCCGCAAACAATCTCACCGGAGTGATCACCGTTCCCGACACCGGCGGCTGGACCGCCTGGCAGAATGTGATCAAGCCAGGCCTCGCACTTTCCGCTGGGCAGCACACCCTGCGCGTCTTCTTCGACACGGCTCCCAGCGGCTTTGTCGGCAACCTCGACTACTTCGAATTCAAACCTACTACAACCGCACCCAAAATCCTCGTCTTCAGCAAGACCGCCGACTTCCGCCACGACTCGATCGCGGCCGGCATCGCCGCCATCCAGAAGCTCGGCCAGCAGAACAACATCACCGTCGTTGCCACCGAGGACGATTCTCTCTTCACCGCCGCCAATCTCGCCAACTACAAAGCGGTCGTCTTCCTCAACACGTCGGGCGACGTTCTCACCACAGCCGAAGAAGCGGCCTTCCAAACCTACATCGAAGCCGGCGGAGGCTACGTCGGCGTCCACAACGCTTCCAACACCGAAACCACTTGGTCCTGGTACGGCCAGCTCGTCGGCGCGTATTTCAACGACCACCCCAACATCCAGCAGGCAACCGTGCATGTCCTCACCCAAAACGATCCCTCGACGGCAAATCTGCCAACAAACTGGGTGCGCACCGACGAGTGGTACAATTTCCTGACCAACCCGAAGACCAACAACGTCACCGTCCTCGCCAACCTCGACGAATCCACCTACACCGGCGGCAAAATGGACGCAGATCACCCGATCATGTGGGAACACGCCTTCGACGGCGGCCGAGCCTGGTACACCGCCATGGGACACAGCATCGCCAGCTACTCCGAACCCCTGTTCGTCTATAGCCTGCTTGGCGGAATCAAATACGCCATGGGAACCTGAGCACACATCGCGTCATCTGAAAGCTACTCCGAAGGATCTAATCGATCTGGCGAACGGCATCACCCCGCCGTCGCCCCCGCCAGATACTCCTCAACCTCGCGCCGCTGCTTTTCAAACACCGCCGTCAACTGCTCGACCTCACCTTGAATCTTCTCGATCAGCGTCTCCTGGTCGTTCAGCTTCGTCAGCAATCGCGTCGAATATGTGCTGTTCCCCGCCACCGTCTTGATGTTGTCGCGAAGCCGGCTCTGCTCTTCGGTAATCTGCTGCAGCTTCGCGTTCTTCTCTTGAATCTGCCGCTGCGTGCCGGCCATCGTGCCCTTCATCGCAAGCGCCTCGGTCAGCACATCCTTCACCGCCTTCTCAATCTGGCCGTCCATCCGGAAGTATTCCAACTGGCCGTCGTTCATCGGCAGAATGGCCAGCTCTTCGCTGGTGACGATCTCCTCGCGCACGGTAAACGTCCCGGCCTTTCCGGCCGCCACCTTCGTTTTAAACCGATACAGAGCCTCGGTCGTCTCCATCGGCTTTTCCGTGTCGACCAATTTCCAGCCCTGCGTAACGCCATGTTCGATGATCAACGTCTTGCCCACCACTCCCTTGTTCTCAAAGGCGTACTCCTGCGTCGAGACCTGCTTCCGCGTCACCGTCAAAACGCCTTTGACGATCCTGCCGCTTTGAATCCGGTTCTTCTGTGTGTTCTTCGTCGCGTCGATTAAAATCTGCAAATCGACGCCATAACTGATCAATCGCTCCTGTCCCGGAGGTACGTTGTCGATGCTCGCATCTCCCGCGTAAGTGGATTCATCCAGCACCGTGATTGGCCCGGCCAGCAAATGTTTACCCGTCGTGTTCTTGACCCGAGCCCCATAAAGCGGATTGCGAGCCAGAACCGACTGATTGTAAATGCTCACCCGCTCCACCTCGACCGGATCGGTGATGATGGGAATCATCGCAGAGCGCTGGCGCGGCAGGGAAACACTTCCAACCGTGTACTGAAACAGTTCTCCAACTTGCGCTGCCGAAGCAACCGACTCAATCGACGAAGTGGGATCGAAATCAGCTGCCAAGCTGTAGGCCGGTGGTGCTGCCACAACCGCGCTGGCCGCCATGATCATTTCCCGCCCCCGCCTTCTTGAACGTGTAGCGGGAGCGGGTGCCGCACCGCCACCGCTCTGCCCAGGCGACTCCTCCATCCCGCCTTCATAAGTCTGCGGCCGCAAACTCGCATACAACTCTGGCTTCACCACCGGGCGCGGCACATACAACGGCCGATACAAATCCTGAATGAAACTGATCGGCCTCCCGCTCACCAGCGAAAGCTGCACGTCTATCCAGTCATTGTCCGTCTGATTTTCAATAATCGCCCATCCCTGCAGGTGCTGCTTTACCTCCGGCCCCTTGTCCAGAATCAGACGATAGCTCGTCTTCCAGATCGGCGTCTCCACCACGTACCCCAGCCGCACCCGTCTCTTGCCCTCGCCTGAAAAGTTGATCGTCACCGGCTTCTTGTCCTGATCCCGCGATTGAGCCAATGCCAGCAGCGCCTTGTTCAATTCCTCCTGAAGCTGCACCTCCTCCAGTTGAATTTTCTGCACCGACTCCAGCTCAAGACTTCGAATCGCCCCGCCCGACACGAGGTTAAGCACCCACACTTCGATCGTCACCTCCCCCACCGCCTTGGGCCTCATCTCCAGCCCAAGAATCATCCCGGCCACATGTTCCCCGGCCACATCCAACTTCACTTTGGCCCCACGGAGCTGATTCAGCAAATCTCCCAGCGACGGGTTCTCAGTGATATCCACCTGAAACGATCGCAAAGTCTTCGCGATCGGGTCCTGGCTCGGATAAGTGATGGTAGTGATCCGCCCGCCATCCAAATCCTCCAGCACCAGCGATTTGAGGATGTCATTGATCTGCTGCGTCTTAAACCGCAGTTCCGTGCTTCCGCTCCCTGCCACCGTCCCCGCATGCTCAAAATAGCCAATGCCGCTGCTGAAGAGCGCAACGGCCTTTACAGGAACATCCGACTGCCCCGACGCCAACGCTTGTGTAGTTTCCATTCGCTTAGTGTCAACCGCCCATCGGAGCATGTAAAGCCGCGCCCAACATGGCGATCACTGCGCGCCGCGACTAAACTCGCGACATCAACTTGACCAGCGGCCATCCCATCAACCCCCATCTCATCCTCCCTATCGGCACGCAGGTCGTCGCCCTCGTCGAAGTTCGCGGCACCGACGGCAAACCCGTCCATCCGCGCGGTGCAGTTGGCGTCATCGTAAGCGCCCCCGCCGATCCCTGGCACAGCTACCGCGTCCGCTTCCCGGACAACTTCGAGACTGGCTTCAAACGCACTGAGCTTGCCATCCTCTCCCAATACAAACAGGACGTCATTGGCCAGGGCGAGCACCCCCTCGCCGAATACAACCTCTACACCCAAGTCATATATCGCTGCGTCGTCGGCTCACGCGCCTACGGCCTCGACACCGAAGCGTCCGACACCGATCTCCGAGGCATCTATCTCCCCCCCGCCGATTTGCACTGGTCCCTCTACGGCGTCCCCCAACAACTCGAAAAACCTGACACCGAAGAAGTCTATTGGGAGTTCCAGAAGTTCCTAACCCTCGCCCTGAAGGCCAACCCCAATGTCCTCGAATGCCTCTACACGCCGCTCGTCGAACACGCGACTCCGCTCGCCCAGGAGCTTCTGGCGATGCGGCAGGCGTTTCTTTCGAAGATGGTCTACCAGACTTACAGCGGTTACGTCCTGAGTCAGTTCAAAAAACTCCAGTCGGATCTCCGCAACAAAGGAGAGGTGAAATGGAAGCACATCATGCACCTGCTCCGTCTGCTCCTGTCCGGCATCACAGTTTTGAAGGAAGGCCACGTTCCAGTTCGCGTTGAACAGCACCGCGATCAACTCCTGGCCATCAAGCGGGGCGAAATCCCCTTCGAAGAACTCGAGCTGTGGCGTCAGGAACTCCACCGCGAATTCGACACAGCCGCTGAAACGACCAAGCTCCCGGAGCGCCCGGACTACGAACGCGCCAACGCGCTGCTCATCAAGGCCCGCCGAAGCAAGGTGTAAAATGACTATCGACCCCCGCGTACAAAAGATCGTCCAATCTCAGCCGCATCCGCTGCTATTCATCACCATCAGCGGCGCACATCTTTACGGGTTTCCCTCTCCCGATTCCGATTACGACCTGCGCGGCGTCCACGTCCTCCCACTGCGCCAGGTCATCGGACTGAACACCGGCCAGGAAACGATCGAGTCCAGCGGCATCCACGAAGGCCTCGAACTCGATCTCGTCACCCACGACGCCCACAAGTTCTTCACCCTGATGCTCCGCAAAAACGGCTACGTCCTCGAACAGCTCTTCTCGCCGCTCGCCGTCCAGACCACTCCCGAGCACGAAGAACTGAAACAGATCGGCCACCACTGCGTCACCCGCTACCACGCCTATCACTACCTCGGCTTCAGCGAAACCCAGTGGAAACTCTTCGAAAAAGAATCCCCGTGCCGGGTAAAGCCTCTGCTCTACGTTTACCGCGTTCTGCTCACGGGAATCCACCTGATGCAGACCGGTCAGATCGAAGCCAACCTCGTCACGCTCACCAGGAAGTTCAATCTCCCGTTCATCGACGACCTGATCCAACGGAAGCTGGCCGGCCCAGAGCAATCCCATCTTCCCGATACTGATCTGGAAGTGCACCGCGTCGAATACAACCGCCTCCGCGAAAGCCTCAAGTATGCCTCAAGCGTCAGCGCTCTGCCCGAGTCAAGCACCGCCAAACCGGCCCTCCACGATCTGCTTTTGAGGATCCGATTGAGCGAAGACTAAAAAGAAACCCGGCCCCTCAGGGCCGGGTTCCATAATTGTGCCTACTGCTGTGGAGAATCGTGTTCTCCTCTGTAGCTGGAGCGCCTTGACGTTCCAGAGCTGCGATAAGCAGCTGCGTGTACCGCGGGAATCTCACCACACGGTAGCTGCTTACAGCAGCCAGCACGTACAGTCAGAATTGGTCACGGATCACCTCCATTTCACGCCGATTCACCACATGGTGATCGACAGGCCATGCCCAACCGTCGCAAGATCATCTTCAAGGGTGACTGTCGGTCGCGGCTTAGGAACGACTCACGTCGCTACTGGGACGCCGGCCTTAGTTTACGCCCTTTACTGATCTCACCGCCGGGCTATTTCTCCTGGAAACGCCTCTCCAGGAACAACTCGAATCAGCAGATCCGCATCTGCGATTCGACATCAAACATGGGACAGTTTCTTCGCCCATTCTTGACGAACAAATATTACGTATCGTCCCCTCAAAAGGTCAACGAAATT
>JBBRHH010000319.1:0-7112 GCA_038222915.1 Tepidisphaerales bacterium | reverse complement strand
GGAACGCACCGGCCGACGCCTAGATCTAATGTCCTCCCTCAGACCCCGAGGCCGGCCGCGAAATGAGCCGAAGGAAACTGCGATAAAGATGCCAAAATAGCGGTGAAATGTGAAATATGTACTTATCCCCTTTGTGGCTTCCAGTGTTTCTAACAGCGATTGGATTGAAGCGTCATCAGCGGCGGAGGCGATTCGTAAGGCCCTTGCAGGATCATTCACGGACAGCACCACAGGGAAAACTTATACCTTTTCGAATTCGGGTGCATTTGAATATAATCCCGATCTGCAGCTTGATGAGGAGACTGATGTTGGTCCGGCACTGATAATCGAGGATCATTTCGGCGTCACCCCGGCTGATTATGATTGGACCGATGCTTATATTCCGCTTACGGTGACTCAAGATCAGCTGTCGGTGCAGGTGACCTCGACAGAAGGCGATTCTGGTGATGGCACCGGACTCTTTCAAAGCACCGATCTTGCCGCTACTGCCGATGACTTTACCGCCGTTATCGAATGGGCAGATCACAGCACGTCAGATGGCGAAATTACTGAGGAACGTCCCGGCGTGTTCGCTGTCGAGCCGATAGGCGATGTGCCAACGGGCGACACGGCGGACGGCTATATTCTCACAGTAACTCATTCAGCCACTGGCTTGTCATCCAGCGGGACATTTGGGATTGTCCCGGATGAATCCCCAGGTTTAATGCGGTCGGCGCGAACAATGATCGAACCATTTGTTGGCACCACGAAGACAGTCGCACCAGCGGATTACAACGCTACAGCTCCGACTGCGCTTATCGCGCGGACCGTATTGTCTGCGGCAGCGATGAAAGAGGGTCACGGAGCCGAGCTTGATTCCAGAACGGCTACGGTGGAGAAAACCAGCGGACAAAAGAAATATCTGCCGGCACCGGATAAATTTTACCATGGACGGCTAATCAACGGCTCACTTCCTGATTCCATGACCTTGAAGTGGAGCGGTGAACTGGGAAACAAGTACCAAGTGTTCTACAGTGATATCCGATCAATGGCGCGGAAGTATAAATTGACCCCGCAGTTCGGGACGAAGTTGGTATCCAGCACGCTTGGCAAATCTCCAACACAGAAGGATACGGCAACATTTACCAAGACAATAAAGTTCAGCGACTTGCTTGGAGCTAATATCAACAGGGGAAGTTGGTATGATACGTCCAGTTCTGCGCGTTTTGGACATGGCATACATACGTATTACTTCACCATTCTCGCAACTCACATTCTTAAGTCAGGCAAATCTCAGCTTAAGTATTCTAAAGTATTTTGTGCGCCTCAGATAAACTTCTTCGGCGGACAGACTCAGGGAGACGGTGATTTGGGAAATCGGAACCATTACGCGCAGAACAATGTTCAGATTGCGGGTATAGACATTCATACTGCATTCTCGGAGGCCGCCTGGCTTGATCAACAATTGGGCGCGCAAACGACAACATTTGCTTGGAACGATAACCCAGTTGCAAGCAATTTCCCGTCTGGAGTGCCCCTCGTCTTGATGGGGCAATCACTTGGTGGCGGTAAGGCTGCGCACATTGCCTCAAACCTGAATGCCTCCGGGAGCAGCCACCGGACCGTCGCATACCTTGGACTATTCGATCCGGTCTCTGGAAGCTTTGACGATGATCAAGATCAGACGAGCGGCGTAAGCAGCTTTACGGTGACCGCAAATGTTACGACGGCCCATGATTGGTTTGCAACCGGATCGGAGGAATCGAGTCAGGGCGACGACGTATCAGGGCATCCTTTCCCGACTGGCTCGATCGACAACGAAAGTTCTGTTTACCTAAATACGCAATTTCCGTTAATAACGGTGGATTCCGCACGTCCATGGTTGGCCGGCGCGACTCATACATCGCAGATATACAATCCTACGGCTCTCGGAGTTTACATGCCGGCAATCCAGAAGCTGAAGTGGAATGTGTGAGAACGTTGCACGAGGAGACGATACTATGTTAGCAACAAAATCGTTTGATAAGGTGGAAGCTCTCGAAAGTCGCTCATATCTCAGCGTGGTGTCTCAGCCTATCGGTTCAATTCTGTCAGTTCCGCATTCGACGTCGCTCGCGATCACGCACGATTCCGCGAGTCTTTCACACGCCCGTGGTAGACTTGTCGCTGTCACCGCCGGCGGGGAAGCGATCTTTGCAAGCGGTGACACAATAACCGAGAGCGCAGGATCTGATATATATGGGGGCAACCTGCATACATGGATTGCTACACCCTCAATTCCCGATACCGATGGTCCGTTGGCCGCGGTCAGCATAAATGGCCGCGTATTCCTTGCTTCTCCATCGGGCGCGGTCAGCATTTTGGATTCTTCAGACAACAGTTGGTCTAGTGCCTCGCTTTCAGAGTCTCGTGATTTCGTTGCAGCAATCGCGTTGGAGAATACCGCATTCTTCTTCGCTGGCGCGGGGAGCGGCAATCCAGACAACATCGTCGACGTATATGATGGCGAAACCGACTCTTGGTCCGTTGCACATCTTTCCAAGCCACGCTCCTCAATCGCCGCAGCCGCCGTTAACGGGCATGTGGTCTTCGCGGGTGGCAGGCAACGTAGCATTGATCCAAAGTCGGGAGTGCGTTCAAATGTCAAAAGTCGCACGGTGGATTTATTTGATGCTGCGACCGGCGGTTGGTCTACAGCGAGATTGTCGCAGGCGCGTTCGGCCATCACAGTCGCGACCGTCGGCACCAAAGCGATCTTCGCTGGCGGCGAACTCGGGTCCGGCAATCTCAGCAAGGTAGTTGACATCTACGACGCGGCCACCGGGCGTTGGTCCAACGCCAGCCTTTCCGAACGGCGAGCGCATATGACAACGGCGGTCGTAGGCACAAAAGTGTTCTTCGCCGGTGGGGAACAAATTGGCGGATCTAGAAACAATCGAGTCGACATTTATGATGCTGTGACGGGGAAATGGTCCCTCGCGCGGCTTACCGGCGCGCGTGACAATGCAGTTTCGGTTGGATCTAAAGCCATCTTCGCGGGTGGCTTAACGCTGGGTGGCAGCATTCGTGATTCAATAGCTGACATATATGATACCAGTACCGGCCATTGGTCGACAGCCCCGTTTTCCGTCCCACGAAACAACATTGCTACCATAGGCTTGGGCACTCAGGTCTTCTTTGCTGGCGGTTTCGGTGATGGCGGAGGGGCTACCTCGGCCGTGGACATATTCACTGACGACGCGCCTTCGGGCGTTCTAACTGGCCTTATTACCGGCGGTTCAAAAGCCGCGTACGTTACAATCACAAACTCCGGCGACGCCGCAATTCGGAATCCATTTAGAGTCAAGGTTTATGCTTCGCGCGGTTACGGTAAAGGTGCGGGCTCGCGCGTAGTGGGCGATGTCAGCGTCCAAGCGCCGCTAGAAATCGGCCAATCCATTCGATTGAAAATCAATTTTACAACGCCGTTAGGCACTGCTTCTGGAACCTACAACCTCATTGCATCTGCATCAATTAACGGTTTGGAGACCCTCTTCGCGTCAAAGGCTCGCACTTATCAGATTCAATAAGATGTATAGGTTCTTGCATCTTCGATAGCTCCTCCAGTGGCTACTAAATATTGATTCGCATGCCAGTTGAGTCGTTAAATTTTGCAACTTTGGTATCTGACACCGCCAGCCAAGGCCGTTCTCCATTTTCTACTGGTCGACCTGAACGCGAAGTCATTTACATCGTCCTCAACGACTCTAACCTCGTAAGATTCTTCCATAGGAGTCTCGAATCTCTCCGAATTAGCCGATACGGCGGCACTGTCCGCGTTCTAACCAATTTGCCACCGGACGAAAAACTCTGGCTTAGAGATGACCGACGCTTCGGTCTTGTCTCGCTAAAAGCTACCGATTCCGTCGATGGTTTCGGCGGCAAGACGGTGATTAATAAGTATGCTAATGCCGTTAAAACCATCATCCTTGATTGCGACACGCTCGTTCTCGGTGCTTTGGAGCCATTGTGGGATGCCCTCGACCGCTCCGACCTCGCCGTCTGCCCTGACATCATGAAAACGCTTGGTCGCGCCATCCACTCCGACCTCCAGCACAAGCCCAAATACGACCGCGAGGACATGGAGAAGACGCTCCGCCTCTGCGGGCCCGACGCCCCATACTTCAACTGCGGCGTCATTGCCTTCCGCAAGTCCAAACGCTGCGATGACTTCTTCGCCCAGTGGCACAAGGAATGGGCCATCGCCAAATCCACGGATCAATACGCCTTCCTCCGCACCCTCAAACAGACCGGCCTTCCCGTCCAAGTCCTCGGCACCGAATTCAACTGCCCCTGCCAATGGGTGACCGGCATCCAGGACGCCCGAGCCCGCGGCATCCGCATCCTCCACTTCTTCGGCGACAAACAGGCCATGCTCCGCGACGATGCACCCACCAGTCCGGCAGTTAAACCGCCCCCACCGCCGCAACCCGATTCACCGGCCGTCATCTCTCTCCGCAAGCGCGTCCACGAACACCCCACGAATCCTGCCGCCCACCGCGACCTCGGCTCCGCCCTCGTCAAGGCCGGTAAGACCGACGAGGCCATCGCCGCCTTCCGCCGATCCATCGAATTCAAGCGCGACGACATCGGCGTCTTCGACCAGCTAGCCGCCTGTCTCCGCAGCAAAAAGCGTGAGAAAGAGCTTCTCCGCTGCTGGCAGGTGGCCGTCGAATTTAACCCCGACAACGCCACCGCCCACGACCGCCTCGGCGGCGCATTCCTCCAACTCGAACGCGTTGAAGAAGCCATCACCAGTTGGCGAAAGGCCATCGAGCTCAAGCCCGATCTCGCCAGCGCCCACAATAACCTCGGCGCGGCCCTCGCCCGGCTCTCCCGCTTCGACGAAGCGGGCGAATCCTACCGCCGCGCCATCGAGCTGGAGCCCGGGTTCATCGGCGCACATTGCAACCTCGGCAACTCCCACCAGAAAATGGGCCGCCTGGACGATGCCATGGCCTGCTACAATCGGGCCAAGCAGATCGATCCCCGATCTCCCGGCGCACACTGGAATCACGGCCTAGCCCTCCTCGGTAAAGGCGATCTGCTGGCTGGCTTTATTGGCTACGAATGGCGCTGGCAGTGCAAGGACCTTCTCCCGCCGCCCCGAAAGTTCAAAAAGCCGCGCTGGGACGGCTCGCGCCTCGACGGCAAAACCATCTTCCTCTGGGCCGAGCAGGGCTTCGGCGACACCATCCAATTCGTTCGCTATGTCTCGCAGGTCGTGGGACAGGGGGGACGGATTGTGCTCGAATGCCAGGGCCGGCTCAAGGACATCATGGGCTCCGTCGCCGGCATCTCCCAAGTCATCGCGGCCGGCGAAAAGGTCCCCGACTTCGACACGCACCTGCCGTTAATGAGCCTCCCGTACGTCCTGCGCACCACCACCCACACTGTGCCAACGCGCATTCCATATCTCCACGTCCCGCGAAAGTTGATCGCGGAAACCCGCGCCAAGTTCGGCAAGCCCGACGGCACCCTAAAGGTAGGCATCTCCTGGGCAGGCCGGCCCCAGCACAAGGAAGACCACCTCCGCTCCATGACCCTCCAGCATCTCGCTCCGCTGGCCGACGTCCCCAACGTCACCTTCGTCACCCTCCAGAAAGGCGACCCGGCCAGGCAAATGGACAACCCGCCCCTCGGCATGCTCCTGGCCAACATCCGCAACGCCAACGACAGCTTCATCAACACCGCCGCCCTGATGCAAAACCTCGACCTGATCATCACGGTTGACACCGCCGTAGCCCACCTCGCCGGTGCATTCGGCCGCCCCGTCTGGGTCATCCTCGCCTACAGCCCCGACTGGCGCTGGAAGCTCCAGGGCGATCGCACCCCGTGGTACCCCAGCATGCGTCTCTTCCGCCAGAAAACCAGCGGCGACTGGCCCTCCGCGATCGCCCAGGTCCGCGAAGCCCTCGCCAAACTCCCCACGCTAAAAATCTCCCAAAAATCCGCTTGACCAATCCGAACAAACCACGTACAATCACGCCAGCAGAAGCGACCCAACCGGCCGCTCCCGCTGCCGGCAAAAACGACCGGCAAACTTCAGGAAAGGGGTCCACCATGCCCACCCAAAATTCGCGCACCCACCAGCATCCAAAAACGCGCTCCCAATCCGCGCTCTCGACTCAGAAATCTACATTCTTCTCGTCCCCTCCCTGCCTCTCTTCCGCCCAGGTCGAAAGGCCCGTCCTGAGCAAGGCGCAGCGAGTCGAAAGGTGGTCAGTTGGTGGTCGATCGCTGGTCGGTCACAGGTCCTTCGCTGGTCGATTGGTGGTCGGTCACTGGTCGGTTGGTGGTCGGTTGGTGGTCGGTTTGAAACGACCAAGCGCCACCCCGGCCGAAACCCAATCATCGCCCAAACAAGCACTTACGACAAGCAACCCAAGCAAGACCGACATCCAACCCAATTGCGCACAAAAAACAGCGCCGTATTTCCAGTCTCCAGCATCCAACACCGCGGCCACCCCGCCCTTCCGCCTCGAGTTTCAAGTCTCCAGTTTCCAGTCTCTAGCACCCACTCAGTCTTCACCATCCGGTCGAAACACGGTCGTTTCAGCGCCAAAAGCGGTCAGTTCCCCGTCGGTTCATAGTCGATTGAGAGACGCTTCAGGGTCAATTCCATGTCGCTTTGGGGCCGGTTTTTTAACACGAAAAAATTACCCCGAAATCCACAAACATAGTCCAAACCTACACTTAAAATCTCCACCCACCTTTACGAGCAGCCCAAACACGATTTTCCGCACACGCAGCAGCGCCAATCCCCCGGTTTCTCTTCTCAGCGTCTCTGCGTCTCTGCGCGAGAATCCGTCCCCCAAAAATCGGAAAAGGGGACAAAAATCGGAAAAGGGGACATTCATAATTATCGAAGTTCCGGGAATCGGAAAAGAGGACATTCGCATAATTATCGAAGTTCCGTGTCCTGCTGTCCAACGCGCCTCCCGCTCCGTAGGTCGCCAGAACCGAGCAACCCTCACGCACCCTCGGGCGCGGCGTGGTTGCTTCAACAACCATGATCCAACCCACACCCCCATTTGTTCACGCCGGTCCGATCCGTAGCGTAATCCCGCACAATCAACAAAATCTCCGCCCAA
>JBBRHH010000318.1:0-7114 GCA_038222915.1 Tepidisphaerales bacterium | reverse complement strand
TGCGGTTGCTCGCCCGGCCACGCAGGCCGTGCACCAGCCCTTTTTCGCCATTCTCCTGATAAATCTTGTGGATCCGCCGCATCTGGCGATAGCTGACATTCAGCGCCAATGCCGCCTGCTCCAGCTTCAGGGTTCCCTGGGCCAGCTTCTCCAGAACAATCAATCGCCGCCGCTCTTTCAAGCTCATCGTCAATACTCCCATCGCCCTGGAATAACCCAAAGCACATGAGGACATTTCTATTGCGATAAGAAGAGGACATTTCTACTGCGATACAACAATGCCCTTTATTGTTGTACTTTTGTTTTGAGATTCTGAACGTTACGATATGCGGCCCTTAACGCAGGTGATTTTTGCAATGACCGAACAGAACGATCAGTACAAAGAGAAGTTTCGACCGGTAGAGGACAACGCGATCGACCAGCAGGTGTCGGCGGCGCTGGCCGATGTATCTCTGGAGCACTTATACGGCTTTGATCAGCCGAAGCCGGCGGAGACGCCTCAGGCTCCGGTTGCGCCGGGGTCGAAGGTGCCGCGCCGCGGGAAGGTGATCTCGGTGGGGCGGGATGACGTGTTTGTGGATGTCGGCGGCAAATCGCAGGGGATTTGTCCGCTGCTGCAGTTTGAGGAAGTGAAGCTTGGGGATGAATTTGACTTCTATGTTGATCGCTACGAGAAGGACGAGGGTCTGCTGATCCTGACCCGCAAGGGCGCGACGTCGCAGAGTGTGAACTGGGAAACGCTGGAGGTGGGGCAGATTGTTGAAGGCAGTGTTGAAGCCATGAACAAGGGCGGGCTGGAACTGACGATCAAGAATATGCGCGCGTTCATGCCGGCGGGGCAGGTGGACGTTAACTTCGTGAAAGATATCTCGACGCTGATCGGCCAGCGGATGACGGTGGAAGTGACCAAGGTCGATCGGGAGAAGAAGAATCTGATCGTTTCGCGACGCGCGATCCTCGAGCGGGAGAAGGAGGAAGCGCGGCTGACATTGATGAAGGAACTGGCGGTGGATCAGGTGCGGCGTGGCGTGGTGCGGACGGTGATGGATTACGGCGCATTTGTGGACATGGGCGGCGTGGATGGGTTGCTGCATGTAAGCGAGATGTCGCACCGGCGGATCCGCCATCCGAATGAAGTTGTGAAAGAGAACGACGTTGTAGATGTAAAGATCACGAAAATCGATCCGGAGACGGGGAAGATTTCGCTGAGTTTGAAAGCGGCGATGGCCGACCCGTGGGCGGAGGCATCGACGCGGTATGCGGTGGGTACGACGGTGACCGGGCGGGTGGCGCGGATCGAGGGATTTGGCGCTTTTGTTTCGGTGGAGGATGGGATTGAGGGGCTTTTGCCGGTGAGCGAGATTTCGTATCAGCGAATCCGGCATCCTGGGGACGTGTTGAAGGAGGGGGAGCCGATCAAGGTGATCGTGCTGTCGATGGATCCGCTGCAGCATCGGCTGAGTTTCAGCTTGAAACAGGCCGGACCCGATCCGTGGTCGGCGGCGGAGAGCAACTTCCCGGTGAACAGTGTCGTGGACGGGAAAGTTTCACGGGTTGTGGAGTTTGGCGCGTTTGTTGAACTTGAGGCTGGGATTGAAGGGCTTGTTCACATTTCGGAGCTGGCGAATAATCGCGTTCGGGCGGCGTCCGATGTGGTAAAGCCGGGGCAGGATGTGAAGGTTCGGGTGATGGAGTTCGATAAAGAGAAGCGCCGGATTGGGTTGAGTTTGCGCCGGGCGACAGAGCCGGTTGCGGCTGCGACGACGGCCGAGGCTACACCGGCTGCGCCTGCGCCGCCTAAGAAGAAGCGGCCGGTGCTTCGTGGCGGATTGGATTATTGATCAAGGTTCAATGAGTCGGCTGGGCAGTGGCGAACTTCGTGTCGCCCGGTCCGATCTATCGATCTTCCTCGCTGCCGAACGTTCCCGAGATGTGCAGGGCATCGTCCAGATGAACACGGAGATCGTGCAGGCGGATGCTGCCTGAGGGGAAGGCGGTTAACGGAATGATGCGGCCATTATTCTTCTGCAGGGAGGGGCCGATGATTCCGCAAACCAACATGCCGACCGGGCCGTCCCCGTGGCAGTCGAGATTGCTGATGCGGGCGTTCATGTCCTTGTCGATGTCGATCTGGCCGCTGATGTTGATGACCGCGGTGATGAGTAACTGGCGGGCGGTGATCTTCAAGTTGGCACTCAGGGCTCGGTCGTTGGTCGATTCGAGTTTGAGTTTAGCCTTCTCGACATTGATTGCGTATTTGTGTCCGGAATCGTTAGCGGCGCTTTTGATCAGGGTTTCCAGATCGTCTTTGGCCACGTCGCATTGGAGATGGCCGTCGCTGGCTTCGGTCAGCATCAGGCTTGGGTTGTAGGATTTGTCGCGACGTACGTCCATCTGAACGTCTGAGGCGGACATGGCGACGTTGATTTTCGCGTCACGGTAGATCATTGGGCGGGCGATGACCTCGAGCTTGTCGGTGTGCAGGCCTTCATCGAGGCGGCCGTCGGTGCTCCATTTGGGGGTCTTGCCTGTGTCGTTGAACGCCCCGTCGGAGAGGTCGATCTGGAGCTGGTTCAGGTTCGGATATTTCGAGCCGGTCGCGCTTACGAAGGATTTGTCTTTCGGAACGGTGATGAGTTGACGCATGCCGTTGCTGAGGGCCTCGACGAACTGGTCGCGGGTCTTGGGAAAGCGAATTTTGGTCAGGTCTATTTGCGTGCTTTGAAGTGGGAAGACGCTGAGGCCCTTTACGTTGAGAAGGCTGCGTGTCTTGAGCTTTTTGAGGGCGACGGGCTTATGGGCCGCGCCGCCACAGCCGACGAGGCCCCAGAGGAGCATGCTGCATCCGAGGCTGGCGGCGGTTGCGCCGCGGAGGCGCAGGAGAAGGGTTCCGGCTCGCGCGTGGAGGGAAACCCAACGCGCCATTAACGCTGCGCCCAGGATCATAAATAACAACTCGGGGGCCATGGCCGCTCCTTCACCTACTAGTATGTACCAATCGGCGTGATTTTGTTAGTGGCTTCAATCGGAGGCCGTCTTGCATTGCCTTGACCGCCCGGGTTGCGCCTCATAGAGTCAAAACTCGTTCGTATCGAAGAATCGTGGAAGAAGAATTATGGCACAAGCTCAAAACAGCGGTACCGTTACCCAGTTAACCAACGATCAGGTCAATCGTTACAAGCGTCATCTCATTCTGCCCGAGGTGGGGGTGGAAGGGCAGAAGAAGTTATTGAATGCGAAGGTTCTGGTAATCGGCGCTGGTGGCCTGGGTTGTCCGATCAGCCTTTACCTGGCGGCGGCGGGAGTGGGGACGATTGGGTTGGCGGATGTGGACGTGGTTAGTCCTTCGAACCTGCAACGGCAGGTGCTGTTTGGCGTGAACTCGGTTGGGGAGCCGAAGGTGGAGGCGGCGCGAAAGCGGTTGCAGGATCTCAACCCGGGCCTGAATTTCATCGAGCACCGGGTGCTGGTCAATAGCGAGAACATCATGGACCTGATCAAGGACTACGACGTGATCGTCGATGGAACCGACAATTTTCCGACGCGATATTGCGTGAACGATGCTTGTGTGTTGTTGAACAAGCCGAATGTCTACGGGTCGATCTTCCGGTTTGAGGGGATGGTGACAGTTTTCGCGCCGCATTTGAAAAATCCGGATACGAACGAGAAGGGGCCATGCTATCGCTGCCTCTATCCAGAGCCGCCGGACCCGGGCTCGGTGCCGAGTTGTGCGGAGGGTGGCGTGCTTGGCGTGATCTGCGGAAGTATTGGTTCACTGCAGGCGACGGAGGTTGTGAAGCTGATTCTGGGAATTGGCCGGTCGGCGATTGGGCGGCTGATCACTTGGTCTTCGCTGGACATGGAGTTCCGGACGTTCAAGATCAAGCATGACAAAAACTGTCCGGTGTGCGGCGAGCATCCGACGATCACCAAACCGATCGACTATGAGCAATTTTGCGGCGTGTCGATTCTTGATCCCAAGAGTGCGGAGGAGACGAAGGCCGAGGTGGCAGAAGCGAAGGCTCCGGCCACGGCGAAGAAGTCGGCGTTGGGATTGGATGATCACGGGTTGCCGCCGGGGTATGCGTTCAAGCCGGATTGGGAGACAACGCCGCGCGACGTAAAAGCGATGTTGGACAAGGGAGAGAAATTCACGTTTATCGACTGCCGTCTTCCGAATGAATATGCGATCACGAACATTGAAGGGGCGGCACTGATCCCATTGCAACAGATTGCACAGCGGATTGGCGAGCTCAATGGGAAGCAGGAGGAGAAGATCGTGGTTCACTGCAAGAGCGGCGGGCGGTCGATGCAGTTTACGCAGATTTTACGACAGCAGGGATTTAAGGATGTGAAGAGCATGGCCGGTGGGATTTTGCTTTGGAACAAGGATATCAATCCCGGCGGTCCGCAGTATTAATGACCTGGAAAATGTGCTTGTCAGCCAGAATGAATAAGTTTCCAGAGCAGTGAGCGGTCTGGTCGTCTGGGATCGACGAGGAGCACTGGCTTGATCCGACGAGTCGGCGCTTGAGCCGTGAGCAGTTGCGTAACATGGGGTATCGCGCGGCCGGTATAATCGCGGCCCGCGTATTTATATCTAAAGCTTAAGATGTCGTGACCAGTGCTATTGGCGAATTGACGGTCGTCGCGCAGAACGTGACTTTGATCTCGGGTGACATCGCCTGTCAGTCGGCCATTAATCGCGATGCCAAATCGCACAAGGCGGAACAGAACGTACGCGCGGCCAATGGCACTGGGAAAAGCAATTGCCGTTACAACAAGAGCGACAACAAGCGCATGACTGCGGTCCTCGCCTTCGAGGAGGACGCTGTAACCAAGCCAAATGAGCCAGGTTCCTCCAACGCAGATGACGAAGCGCCGTGATCTCAGCAGGACGCACCAGAGCTCCGGGCGATCTGAAAAGTTCGGCGTCGGCCCACATTCAGGACAACGGCGCGGAGTTGCGCTCATGTCATAGTTGCAGTCGGGGCACCGATGGTGTTCGCGCCTTCGACGTTGAACGTATTGGCGGTAGGTGCTGCAAAGGCCGCAACTGGTGAAAGTGCCGACAAGGGCTGCTCCGGTGATCCAGATTGAAAGCCAGGCACGGAGATCGGGTTCGATGGGCAACATTTGTTGGATTCATTCAAGTGTGCGCAATGTCCCGTGCGCCGATGCGAGCAGGGGGCGATTGTTGGTGGGTGAGCTGCGGACGTGACGCTTAGTCGAGCTACAGCTTGTGTCGCAGCTGTACGTACTATTGCGGCGTGGTCCAGCGTTGCCATTGGGCGGCTTCGTACATGGCGGCGATGACGGAGTTCCGATAGGCGGCTTCTCTTGCGCTAACGAGTTGCGGATCTGCTTTTCCTGTGACGGCGTCGAGGAAGGCTTCCAGGCCTGCGGGGACCGGTGCAGGGAGGTCAACCCAGGGTTCTTTGCCGTCAGCGCCTTCGAGCTTCTTGGTCTGAAGGTAGAGCTTGCCGTTGAGAACGGCGGCGTGGGCTTCGGTACCAGAGATGATCAGGCTGGCGGGGTTGGCTACGTCGTCCCAGGCGGCGGCGAGGACGCCGATGGGGCCGGAGGTGAATTTAAAGATGGCCTCTCCGGTTTCGTCGCAGCCCGGGTAGCGGGCGGTGCCGTTGTCGAGGATAGCGGTGCAGGTGGAGATGGGGCCGAAGAGCCAGATGAGGATGTCGAGAGAATGGATGCCCAGATCGCCGAAAGCGCCGCAGCCGGCGATGGCGGGATCGGCCATCCAGCGCCAGTCGGCGTCGAACCAGCCGCCGAGTGCGCCGGCGTGGCAGTTGGAGGCGCGGACGCGGGTGATTTTTCCGAAGGTACCCTGCTGAACGTGCTGGCGAAGAAAGATATTGATGGGCTGGCCGCGCATGAAGTAGCCGGTCTGGAAAATGACGCCGGATTTTTCGATGGTGTCGGCCATCGCGTAGGCGTCGTTGGCGCCGAGTCCGAGTGGCTTTTCGACGAAGAGATTCTTGCCCGAGCGGGCTGCGGCGATGACCAGGTGCTGGTGGCGGTTTGTTTCAGAACAGATGATGACGGCAGTGATTTCCGGATCGGCCCAGACGGTGCCGACGTCGGTGGTGGCGTGCGCCGTTAATTCTTCCGCGCGTTTTTTGGCGCGTGCCGCATCGTGATCCCAGACGGTCTTAACCTTTACGTCGGCGTGGTCCTTCAGCTTCTTGATGAAGCCTGGAGTGTGGATGTGGGCACAGCCGACGAGGGCCAGGGTTGTCATGTCGCATCCTTTGCGATGAATTGGCCGAGTCACGCGATGGACCCGGCTCAAGCGAGGTTATTGTAGCGGAGGATTTTTGGAAGGGGAGGCCAAGGTCGGGCGGACATCATGCTTCTCAGTTGTGGGGGTTGGGCTTGATATTATTGCTTATGGTTGAAAATGAAGCGATCCGATCGTTGCGGGAAGTGCTGGCCAGCTCGCCAGGAATATGGCAATGCGGGCGCATCTGGCGGACACGCCGCGTTCTTTTGCAGATGGGGCGGCGGCCGAGGCAGAGTGGAAGGCGACCTTGTAACTGGAGCCGAGTGATGGGCGGCTGAAGACGACTGGCGCGGGCGTTTTATCAGCAGGGGCAATATTCCCATGCGCTCGTGATCGTGGAGGGGCTTTCCAAAGAGGGCAATCCGCCTGCGAAGGCTCTGGTTCTTTATGCACGGCTCGTTCAGCGGGAGGGGAAGGTGGACGCCGTCTATCAATACAAGAAGGCGATTGAGTTGCACGCGAGTGCCGCGGATTCGGAACTCTCTGCGCGGCTGGGCGTGTGGTCGGTTGGCTGCGCGTGCGACGGTGGCACTGGTGCTGATGGAGGTGGAGAAGCGCTCTGGAATTTACGGTGAATCGGCGGGGCATACATTATTCAGTGCGCTTTCGTTTGGGCTGTTTGTATCAAACTGGCTGGCCAACGGGTTGCTCATGGCGCGGACCAAGAAGTGACGGGCCACTTTGTGATTGGTCGGGGATTTCGTAGGCTGGAAGCATGAACGGCGGACGGGCTGCGATTTGGGTGATTGTGGGGGTCGGTTTGTTGCTGCGCCTGGGATGGGGAGTGCGGCAGGGGGGCGACGTGGATGCGCG
>JBBRHH010000317.1:0-7124 GCA_038222915.1 Tepidisphaerales bacterium | reverse complement strand
GATGAGGTTGTCGAAGACGATCGGCACCCGCCATTCCCCCTTCTCGCCGACGTACCCCTGCCCATCCTGAAACACCATCACGCATGCCGGCTTTTTCCCGTCATATTGTGCGGGCACATACAGGTAGTAATTCCGCATCGTCCCCGGAAACACCTTGCTCGACCATTGCAGCTTCGTCACCACCCCTTTGGGAACGCCGTCCTTCGGCTCCGAGTCCGGACCAAATTTGTAATTGTCGGCCGCAAACGCAATGGAACTCACGCAGACACACAACAGAACAATCGATGCGCGGAATGACATGCAATCCTTTCTGAATTGGAAGCGGGAGAATACGGCCGATGGCAATCGGCGGCAACGCCACGTGCGCTAGCGCGGAAATGTTCCCGCGTGATGGACGATCGATCCAAAACAAGTCGCGACGGCGATAATCCACAACAGCCCCAGACCGACAACGATACCGCTGATAATCAGCCCCGCCTGTGCCATCCCCCGGCCTTCAGGATTCCCGCTCTTTTTCATCTGATCCAGCGCAATCCACGAAATAACCAGCCCCCCGATCGGAAACAAGAACGAACACACCAGCCCGGCAACCGCCAGTCCATTTGAGCTCGCCCCGCTTTGATAACGTGGATACGGCGCAGCGGGAAAAGAGCTGTGCGCCGTCGGCTGGATCGGCGGAGGACCCACCGGAAATATCCCAGGAAAATCCCCGGCGGCGCGCCACTGCGGCCACCCCTCGCTCCAGATCAAATCGGTTCGAATCAGTTGACCCGTCGCCCCCATCTGCTGAAGCGTCCGCATCAATACCGGGCCCACCTGCTGGCCGTCTCGCGCGTAAAAATAACTTGGTTCCATTCGAAGCCTCGCGGAAATGAGAACGAAGCGAGTATACCCGCAAGAACGTCAAACCGGGACAAGCGCACCCGTCTCGGCCGCCACTCCGGCATCGTCACGCCTCATCACCTGGTACAGCGTATCCCGTTCCACCGCGATATGCCCCGACTCGCGCACCAGACGCTTAATATCCTCAACGTGCAGTTCCTGATGCGTCGTGCCCTGCCCCTGACGCTTGGTAATGTCGTACCAGACAACAGTCCCATCCAGGTCGTCGCATCCCCAATCCAGCGCTAACTGTGAAAGACCAACTCCCTGCATGATCCAGAATGCCTTGATGTGGGCGATGTTGTTCAGCATTAGCCGCGCGATCGCCAGCGTCTTCACATCCGTCAGCCCCGTCGGCCCCGGCAGATATCCCAGCTCGCTCTCCTCCGGGATAAACGAAAGCGGAATCACACAATTAAACGCCGCCCGAGCTTCGCCCGCCGGCGCGCGCGCCATCTCTGCCAGCGATTCCGCTTGAAGCTCGCGCAGCTTGATCAGATGATCCACCCTCTCCTCAGGCCTTTCTACGTGCCCATACAGCATCGTCGCATTCGAATAAATTCCCAGCGAATGCGCCGTCTGGTGCACTTCAAACCACTTGTTGGCACCCACCTTTCCCTTGAAGACTTCATCATGAACCCGATCGTCGAAAATCTCCGCGCCCCCGCCCGGCAACGACCCAAGCCCGGCCTCGCGCAGCGCGCCAAGCACCTCCCGAATGCTCATCCGCGCAACCCGCGACAAATGCACGATCTCAATCGCCGTAAACGCCTTCACGTGCAATTGCGGACACTCCTGCCGGATGCCGCGCAGCATGTCGAGGTAATAATCGAACTTCAACCAGGGATGCAGCCCGCCCACAATATGCACTTCCGTCGCACCCGAGTCCGCCGCCTTCCGCGCAGTCGAAACCACCTGCTCCACCGGCATCTCATATGCGCCCTCCTCACCGCGCTTGCGATAGAACGAGCAGAACTTGCATGAGAGCGCGCACACATTCGTGTAATTGATGTGGCGGTTGCGGTTGTAATAAACGTTCTTCCCATGCAGCCGCTGCCGCACCAGATCCGCCATCCGCCCAATCGAAAACAGATCGCGGCTGGCATAGAGCGCAACGCCGTCATCCAGCGAAAGCACTTCGCCCGCGAAAACCTTCTCGGCGACGGGACGCAGCGCCGAGTCAACGATATTTTCAGTCAATCCTTCGTACATTGCTCGGTCAATTATATGAGCACGTGCACAAACCGGCCATGCCTTTCGCCGATTTTGAAAGCTACAACCTCAAGGCTGCAGTGATTTGGGTCGGAACACCAACGCCGGCGAAACCCGCCCCGGCAACTGCTGATCAAGCTGATAGCGCTCATGCACATGGCTCCAGAGCGCCGGCTCATTGCGGTGCAACAACTCATCATTAAAGACCACAATCCACGCACGACCCTGCAACTTCGCCTCGACCGCAGCCAACATTGCCGGGGTATATGCTACGGCGTCCAGCCCCGGATAAATCCGTGCCGCCTCTTCGGCCCCAAGATAAACCCCCACGATCGGCGCGTTCACAGCCCGCTCCTTCGCATAAGCGATCGCATCCCGCATTGGCATGGCCGGCACGGGCGAAGCGGCCGATTTCACCGCACTGACGAGGGGCAGAACCAAAACCAGTGCCGACACAACAACGCTCGCGATGACGGCGCGCATCTTGCGCGCAGGCGCGGAATCTATTGGGGTCGCGACGACGCCAGCCGCCAGAATCACGAACACGGGAATCAGCCAGACAGCGAACCTCGGCTCGCCCGACGTTTGCAGCGCCAGTGGAAGTACGATCGCAAGAGCGGCGGCAATTCCAAACGCCAGGACGTGGACCGGGAGCAAACGCCGCACGCCCGGCAGAAATGCGACACCCCCAACCAACACGAGCGCAGCAGTGCAAGCCGCGGCTGGCATCGCCCATCCGAACAGCGAATGCGGCAGCGCCGCGAGAAAATGGCCATAGCTCATCGAAGGTTGCCCCGGCCGCACGTAGTAGTCCACGATCCCGGCAAAAAACGGACTGTAAAGCAGAACTGTGATCATCACGGCCGCCATCGCCGACCGAAGCCAGGTCATCGCAAACGCTCGCCGAACAACATACATCGCAATACCGTGCCCCACGATGAGAAGAACAGCGATGGGAAGGGTGTACATCGCCAGCGCCGCGAGGACGGCGTATCGCCAGGTGACCAGTTGCGATCGGCTCGGAAGGGCGTTGGTGGCGACAATCGCCACGAGCAGTAAGAGCGCATAGCCGCGTCCTTCGGTGCTGAGCGTGACCAGCCACGGATTAAGCGTGGCGATCACCGCCACCGCGAGCGCCGCCCACGGACGATCCTTGCGTAATGGCCACCCGAGCGCAATCCCGACAAACCCCCCGGCGATGACTGAAGGAATGCGCAGCGTAATTTCAGAGATACCGCCGACGCTAACGCACACCTTCGCAAGCAGGGAGTAAAGGATGTGGTTATTGGGTGAATACTGTCCGCTCACAATCGCCGACCACGGCTGCGAGACAAAATGCAGGAGCGTGTACATCTCGTCGTACCAGAGACTCTGCAACAGCAGGGGGAGCCTCACGGCAAGCGCAATGAGGAAGATGAAGATGCAGGCAATCGCCTCCCGCTGATTACCCGAGACAGGTTTCGCGGGTGGCGCAGACGGACGTGGTGCTTTGTGCGGCATGAAGTGACCGACCGAATCGGCTCTAATGGATCAGCACATCAACAATCCCCAGCGTCCCCAGCAGCAGGCTGATCATCCCATTCAACGTAAAAAATGCCAGCGTCAGCTTCGACAGGTCATTCGGCTTGACCACACTATGTTCCGCGATCAACAACACTACCGCGATCGCAACCCCGGCAAAATAAAGCCCGTGCAAATATGGAGATGAAAGCCCGATCGCGATCAGCATCGCCACGCAAGCCACGTGCGTCAGCCGCGCCACCCACAACGCGTTGGCAATGCCAAGCCGTGCGGGTACCGACACCACGCCCGTCTCCAGATCGCTTTGGTAATCCTGACATGCATAAATGATGTCAAATCCCGCCGTCCACAGCAGCACAGCGCCAAACATGAACAGCGGCGGAAGGTTCAGGTGGCCCGTCACTGCCAACCACGCGCACACCGGCGCAAGTGCGAGTGCCGCACCGAGGTAGTAGTGGCAAAGTCTGGTGAAGCGTTTGAGCAGCGGGTAGCTGGACAAGAAGACGAGGACTGGAGCGGAGAGGATGAGCGGCCAGGGATTGTGGTCCAGGAACCAGAAGAAGGCGGTGGCAACTATGAAGCCGATTGCGCACATAAGCAGCGCGACGAGCATGAACGTGTGCGAAAGCGCCCCACTCGGAATCGCCCGCCGCGCAGTCCGTGGGTTGAGCGCGTCCAGCCGCGCATCCAGAAGCCGGTTTGCCGCCATCGCCACCGTCCGCGCCGTCACCATGCACACCACGATCAGCCCGATCTTCTGCGCCAGATGGTCCGGCCTTATCCGGCTCGCCATCACCGTGCCCAAGAGCGCAAACGGCAGCGCGAAGATCGAATGGTGGATCTTGATGTCCTGCGCGAAAATCGCCAGTTTCGATCGAAAAGGAACTTGAAGCGCCGCCGTGCTGGTCATGCCTTTGGCATCATAGAACAAGCGGCTGGAGCGTTCCATCCGGAGTTTTCAAATCGCCTGAAGCTTCGGCGCGGCCGGCGCGCCGCATTCCGGACATCGTGTCGGAGCCGCCCGCAAGTCATAACCACAGATGCTGCAGGCAGGCATCGGAAATCCCAGCTCGCTCAGCAGTTGACCGCGACGGATACGCCTTGGAGACAGCCCGGTGATTTCCGAAAGCATCCGCCGGAGCACAAGCCATACGACGCCGTCGGTCCAGATGATGTCCACATACATCGGGTAGCGCGCATTGAGCCAAACCAGCAGATCGCGCACCGTCCTGAAGTCCATCGGCAGCATCATCAGCCACCGCCGCACGATGTAAAATGTGGGCAGTACAATGACCGCGACCGCCATCACCACCCCCGTGATGTCGGCGGCTTTCTCCAATGTCCTCGACCATTGACCGCCCACGCGCCAAATCATCTGATAAACCAGCGGCTGCAGCGGCGCGGCAAAAAAGCAGATCAAAATAACCATCAGCAGGAGGAAGCCGGGAACTACGCATCCAACCGGCTGTTCAATTCTGAGGCGTGGCAGTTGCACCCCCAATGTTCGTTGGCAACTGCGCCAGTAGCTGCCGCGTCGATGCTGTGGAAAAACCGACTCCATATCTGTAAAAAGGCGCAGCCGGACCGGCCTGAAGCGATGCGCCACCCGAACAGCATGCCGCAGCCGTCGGAACAACCGGCCATCCGACATCACACATCCCGACCGACCGCGCACCTGACCCGCAATCAGGTCCGCGAGCTGTTGAACGGTATATGCCGACGCATCCCCACCCGCCGCATTCACGCGATCCGCCGCCACCGCGTCCGGACTGATCCCAAACTGCTTCTGGATGACGTACAGCAGTCCGTAAGTAATCCCATCATCGTCAGTCACGCCCATTGCTGAAGTCTACCAGCTGGCCGGAAAATAAAGGTGAACAATGACATATGGCCTGCAAGACGGTGGCGATTTTGGGAGAGGTCACTTCGTGGATGCGCGGGGTGGGAGTGGGCATCCTGGATTTAAGCCAGGTGCGGGTTGTCGTGGCGGGTCCGGGGCGGGTGAGGAGGCGGAAGACTCGAAGCCTGAATGGCTCACGGCCGCATTGCCCGCCGTGGCGATGGCAGATTCACCCGAGTGCCTCGCCTGGAAAAAATTTGCGCCGCGCACCAAGGTGACGTATGTGTCTCGCTTGTTGCGGGAGAACCAGCCGGGCACGAATGCTTATACGAGCATGGACATGGCCAGCACGACTTATGCGGTAAAGTCGATCAATGAGAAGCAGGCCGTTGTGGAGATCTCGGGAACGACGTTCCGCGTTAGCCCGCAGCACCCCAAAACGCCTGACGTGGTCCCATCGGCTCCTTTTGAACGTATTTATCTGGCGAAGCAACCCATCCCGGCGTCGCCGGTTGCTGCGCCGAATGAATCGGGCGATGCGGAGTTGGAGATCAGCGGCAAGAAATTCGCCACGCACTGGACGTCTGTGTGGGGGCACATGCACGGGCCTCCCTATACGCCGGATCCGATGGAGTTTACCAAGACGTGGATGAGCGATGAGGTGCCGGGGGGCCTGGTGCGTATGCTCGTGCAGAGCAACGTTCCGGTGACAACCCGGGATGGGCCCAAGCCGAACCGGTCCATCAAAGAGACGATTGTTCAGCCGGTTGAAGGAGTTGCGCCGCGCGTGGGTGGGAAGGCTACTACGCAACCGCTCGCGGCGCCGGCAAGTCAAGCGGCAGTCAAAGTTCCAGTCACGCCGGCGGTTGTGCGTCCGGGACCTGTACCGGTGGCGGGAGTGACGCCGGGGGAGAAGTATCGCGTGGTGGCGGCTCGGGTGCGGCAGGTGAAGCTTGACATGACCCGGGCGGGGCTGATCGCCGGGCGCGGGAGGCTTGCCACTCCGCCGAAGGATGCGCCGGATGATGTGAAGGATGCGCGGGATCGGCTGGATGCGGAGACGAAGGCGGTAGTTGCCTCCATGAGCGGGGGGGATCCGGCTAAGTTTGATGAGAGTTTGAAGACGCTGGAAGAGACGTTGGATGTGCTGGAGGGGTATTTGAAGAAATGACGCACGAAAGAGTCATGCGACGGGACTGGAAATTCTGTGGGGGTTGACTGCTTGCGGGCGGCGGGCGGGACGATATTCTTTTAAGTGCCGCGCCGCGGGCTATCTAGTGATGGAAAAAACGCTTCTGAACGGCATTCCGTTGTTTGCTGATCTCTCGCCGCTTGAACGCGATGAGTTGGCGGCGTTGGTGCAGGTTCGGCATGTGGCGGCCAATGAGCCGCTGTTTTGGATTGGGGATCCGGGGGTTGAATTTTATATTGTGCAGCGGGGGCAGGTGGCCATCAGCTATCCCGATGAAAGCGGGAAAGAGATTCGGCTGGCGACGCTGGGAACGGCGGATTTTCTGGGGGAGATCTCGTTGCTGGACGGCGGGCCACGGACGGCCACGGCGCGGGCGGTTGGGGAGGTGACGCTCCTCAGTCTGGGGCGGGACGATTTTCACGATTTTATCCGGCGGTTTCCGGGGGTGGCGATTCAACTGCTGACGGTGCTGGGACG
>JBBRHH010000316.1:0-7125 GCA_038222915.1 Tepidisphaerales bacterium | reverse complement strand
TGTCTTCGCCGCCTACGACATCGACAAATACGACGGCCTCTATCTGGAGGGCGGGATCAAGCACGATTTTGTTCTGGAAGACATCGGCCTCACCCTCACCGCCGAGGCCAGCACCGTCTACGTTGTCCATTACGCGTTTGTGGCCGGCCCTGAAGGCCACGACACCGGCTTCCAGCGGTACCAATTAGGCCTGATGGGTAAGTACGGGTTGAACAAGCTGCTCAACATCCCCAAGCGCTACGGCGACTGGTCCATTAACGGTTACATCTACTACACCGATCGCATCTCCACGCGCCTACACACCGACAACACGCTCTGGGGCGGGGCCGGGTTTGAGTTCCATTACTAGTCGCCTTCACACGCGGCTCTGTCGAAACCGGTCAAGGGCCACCGCGCCAATGATGATGCCGCCGGTGACAATCATCTGAATCGAGTTGCTCAACCCGATTTTCGTGCAGCCGTTGCTGATGACAGTCATGATCAGCGCACCGATCACCGATCCAAAAACCGAACCCTGCCCGCCACTGAGACTGGCGCCCCCAATCACCACGGCCGCGATCACGCTCAACTCCATCCCGCCTGCGGTCGTAGGATCGCCGACCGTCAGATATGAAAATTGCAGCACAGCCGCAATGCCGGCCAGTGCAGCGCCGGTGACGTAGATGAGCACTTTGGCAACGTTTACGCGGACGCCGCAGAGTCGCGCCGTCTGCTCGTTGGATCCGATCGCAAAAATATGTCGGCCAAACCGCGTGAAACGCGCCACGCCCGCGAACCCGATTGCCAGCGCAATCATCAGCCACACACCCGGCGGCAAAACCATCCAGGCCAATTGACCGCGAGGTGTTTGCAGCAGTGTATTGAGCCATGTGTCTTCCGGGGGCGTGACGCGTGTCCCATTCGCCAGTTCGAGCGCCGCCCCGCGCAACGCCACATACATCCCAAGCGTTACGATGAACGGCATCATCTTCAACTGGGTCACCAGCACGCCAATCACCAATCCGCACAGCGCCGCCGATGCAACACCTGCGATCGCCGCGAACAGCGGCGGCACGTTGTGCGTCAACGCCAGCCCGATCACGACCGTCGACAGGGCGATATTCGATCCGATCGAAAGGTCGATCCCGCCGGAAATAATGACAAGCGTCATGCCGATTGCGGCCGTCCCCACAACGGCAGTTTGCAACAACATTAACTTCACATTGCCCCACGGCAGAAACGTGCGCGGCCGTAGCACCGCGAACAACCCGAAAACCAGCGCTAGTCCAAGCAGGGGGCCCAGGGCGGTAAGAACGCGCACCCAGACGGGGCGACCGTTCGCAACATCCAGGGGGGCATATTCGAGGCTCGACGTCATCGGCTCAATTCCAAAAAAGATACATTCATCCGGCGGCCCCGATTGCCTGAGCCATGATCTGATGCTCACTGGTTTCTTCCACCGCCCTCGCCTCCAGCAGCCGCCCACGGCACATTACCGCGATGCGATCACAAACCCCAAGCAACTCCGGCAGGTAACTACTCACCATCAGAAGGGCTTTGCCGCTTTTCGCCAGCTCGTCGATCAATCGATAAATCTGCGACTTGGACCCGACATCGATGCCTCGTGTTGGCTCATCCAGCAGCAGGACATCCACCTTTCGATCAAGGAGCCGCGCCAGCGCCACTTTCTGCTGATTGCCACCGGACAGGTCGCCTACCAGTTGCCCCGCTCCACGGCATCGAATTCCCAGCCGCTGGATCCAGGTTTTTGAAGCGGCCGCTTGCCGTGCCGGGAACACAAATGCCCCCAACCCCGGCAAGGTGATGTTGTCGGCGATCGTCAATCCGAGCGCAAGTCCCTCGGTCTTGCGATCCTCACTGACAAGCCCAACTCCCTGCGCCCATCGCTGCGCAGGCGAGGCCGGGCCAAGATGCGCCGCCAACGTAATCTCACCCGACGAGATCTGGTCCAAACCAAAGATCGCCCGCAACAATTCCGTCCGGCCCGCCCCCACCAGCCCCGCGATGCCCACGACTTCGCCGCGCCGCAGCTGCAGTGACGCCGACGTGGGCTTGGCCACTCCCGCCAAATCCTTGATCTCCAACAGCACTTCCCCTGGCTCATGTGCGGAGCGTGGATAAAGATCCTCCACGCTTCGGCCAACCATCATCGCGATGATCTGCTCGTTCTTGAACGACCGCGTCTCGCCCCCGCCCACCGTCCTCCCATCGCGCAGCACGGTAAATCGATCTGCGATCTCCTGCACCTCCTCGAGAAAGTGCGAGATGTAGATGATCGCCTGTCCCTGTGCCTTCAGCCGTCGCACCAGCTCAAACAGCCGCGGAATATCGTGGCTGGTCAAGCTGCTGGTCGGCTCATCGAGCACCAGCACTTTGCATCCAACCGCAATCGCCCGCGCGATCTCGACGAGCTGCCGCTCGGCCACCGAAAGCCGCTCGATTGGAATATTTAACGGAATATCAGGCCGGCCCAACTGCCGCAGCGCATCTCCGGCCCGGCGTCGAACCTCCCACCATTTCACAATAGGCCCAATCGACGGCTCGGCCCCCAGCAGAATATTCTCCATCACCGAAAGGTGGGGGGCCTGTGCCAACTCCTGATAGATCATCCCCACGCCCGCCCGCCGTGCCTCCAGCGGATTTCTTGGCGCGTAGCGATCGCCATCCAGATACATCTCCCCCGCATCGGCCGAATGCGCTCCGGACAGGATTTTCATCAACGTCGATTTGCCCGCGCCGTTTTCCCCCACCAGCGCCAACACCTCGCCGGCCCGAATCGAAAGATCCACACCATCGATCGCAACCGTCGCGCCAAATCGTTTGCGCACCCCGTGCATCTGCAATCGACTTGAGGATTCCGCGCGTTCTGTCACGTTAAAATTCAGGGTGCTCAGGGTGCCGGCTTGGTCACCGTCGGTTGCGTGGCGGGCGCTGCACCGCCCGTCATTCCCAGGAAAGCCATGATCTCAGGATCGTTCAGATTCATCGACGTCAGCAGCTTTACGCCGCTGTCGATGCGCTGCTCGACTTTCTTCCCGCGCAGCTGATCGACGATCACACGTACCCCTTCGTAGCCCATCTTCTTCGGGTTCTGAGCGATCAGCGCATCGATCTCCCCGTTTCGCAATCCTTCCATCAGGTTGGAAGAGGTATCAAACCCAACAAACTTCGCCTTCTTCGTCAGTCCTTCCTGCCGCAGTGCCAGCAGCATGCCGAACGTCGTCGATTCGTTGGAGCAGAATATTCCGTCGGCCTCCTTGATCTTGTCCAGCATCTCCAGCGAAGTCGTCTTGGAGTTGTCGCTGGTCGGACCGCCAAATCGGTTCTGGACCGTCACCGAAATGCCCGGGTTCTTCCCCACCGCCTTAAGAAAACCGGCTTCGCGGTCCATCGTGCTGGCCGATCCTTCCTGATATCGCAGCATCACTACTTTGCCTTTTCCATCCAGCAGCTTGGCCAGCTTATCGCCCGCCATCACGCCACCCTGCTTGTTATCAGTGGAAATGAAGCTGACAAAGTCTTTTCCCGCCTCGCCCTTCAAAGCCGAATCGATAATGACTACCGGCACCTTGTTGTCAGTCGCCTCCTGAACCGGCCGCCGCAGTGCCGTATCGTCCAACGGCGCAAGCACGATGCCACTGACCCCTTCCGAGGCAAACTGCTCGACAATCTTGATCTGTTCCGCCCGATCGTTCTCCAGGACCGGCCCTTTCCACTTGATCTCAACACCCAGTTCCTCCCCCGCCTGCCGGGCACCGGCTTCAATCGATTTCCAGAATTCGTGCGTCGTCCCCTTCGGAATTACCGCAATGGTCAGCTTCCCACCGCTTCCATTCGACGTCGTTGCCGAGTTGCCTTTCTCCTTTTTGTCACACCCCGCAAATACAACGAAAGCCGTGATTAAAAGGGACAAGCAGAGACACGAGCGCTGGTTCATTCAAGGTTCCTTGGCTGAAATGTAAATCGCATGATAGCGGAAGGAATGTCGGCAGGGCAGCGGACCCCATTCGCCGCCCGGAATCGCATCGGTAGGGCGATAACCAGCCGGCCGGTCGTGCGGGGCACCAGACTCAGGCCTATAATTCGCAAACCTTCAACGGAGCAACGTTCGATGGCGGAAATCAGCCGAGTCACTTCCCTTTCCTGCGTCGAAGACGCACCCGACGCCCACGCCACCAACGGCAACGGCTCAATCGATCTTCCACGCATCGAACACGCCGTTCGCGAGATCCTCCTCGCCGTCGGCGAAAACCCCGACCGCGAAGGCCTCCTCAAAACTCCCAACCGCGTCGCCCGCTCCTACGTAGAATTGATGGCCGGCCTCAGCGAAGACCCGCGCGTCCATCTCAGGACGGTTTTCCACGAAAACTATGACGAGGTCGTCCTGCTCCGCGACATCGAATTTCACTCGCTCTGCGAACACCACCTCCTCCCCTTCACCGGCCGAGCACACGTCGCCTATCTCCCCGCCGGAAAAGTCGTCGGCCTCAGCAAACTAGCCCGCCTCGTAGAAGGCTACGCCCGCCGCCCACAGGTCCAGGAACGTCTCACCACCCAGATCGCCGACGCCCTGATGGAAGAACTAAGCCCAGTCGGCGCGGCCTGCGTCATCGAGGCCTCCCACACCTGCATGACCATCCGAGGCATTAGAAAACCTGGCAGCGTCATGGTCACCAGCGCCCTGAGAGGCATCTTCAAAGAAAGCCCCTCCAGCCGAACAGAAATTCTGTCGTTGATGTACGGCGGGTCGCATAATTCAAAAATCTAGGCAACCGGTCAGGCCCTCGCTACACGGATTCACCCTTGTGGGCTCTTCCCTGTATCGATTTCCTCCGGGCCAGTGGAAATTGCCGCTGAGCAAAGTGTCCCGCATTCCTCGGCCAACGACGCGTCGGCAAGACGGAAACCTTCGCGTGCCGTGGCGGCGGCAACGCCGGCATTCACCGCAGCGACCACGCCCACCAGCGCGTTGAGCAGATCGTCTGCGATCCCCGCCGCCCGTGCCTTATTGATGCGGCCGTGAGTGCAGGCCTGGCACCCGCGCGTCATTGTCACTGCCAGGCCGATCAGGTGCTTTTCCCGTTCGGTGAGCAGGACGGTTGTGTGTGTTTTCGTTAGAAATTCCAACACCAAGGCGCCATCGTAACCCATGTTTGCACTCCTCTAATTAGCAGCGCTACGGACCAATTTCGACGCGGCACACTCCCAACGGCGGCGCTGCGATAACCACGCGACTGCCCGCCGTGACAGGATACAGATTCATGGACGAACCCACCAAAATCACCTGCCCTTTTCGAAGCCCCAATCCGAACTGCGAGAGCCGTCCAGTTAACCAACGCAACGATCCAAGCGGATGGCTGATAGTCCCATCCTCCTGCGTAGTCCCAACCAGCACACCGTTGATTCGGACGCTAAGGCTGTATGCGAAGCTCCTCAAGCCGGTTGGGGGTGCGTCCGTCTCTGCCAAAACCAGCCCCGCGTGCAGACCGTTGCTTGCGATCAGCCATTGGCCAGCGGTCCAGGAAGCGGGCAGAACATAGTGGTGTAACTCGATCACCGGAAACACCTCGGTAATGGCATCGCGGCACTCCTCCGCCGATACGGTTTCACCGGACAAGTCCCTGGCGAGCCGCACGGCCATTTCTCCCTCGATCGCCAGTCTTGCAAAACGCGCACAAGAGAGATGCTCGCCCGAAGCGTGTGATTCGGATTCGAACAGCCGGCCGAAGATCGGCTCCTGGACGCCCAGCTGCAACTGGATCTTCCTGCTGGTGCAACCGACTTTGTAGCCAACGACGTTTTCTCCGCGCTGTTCACGGAGCCGGGTGACTTGCGACTGAATTTCGTAGGCCTGGGCCGTCGTCAGGTCCTTTGGTTCGCCCGTGCGCGCGCCCGGCGTCCTGGCGTCGTAATCCGCAAGCATCCGTTGGGCCAGTTCCGGGAGATGTGCAACCATCGTGTGATTTCTGCGCCGCAAGGCGCCACAGCCCAGATCAATCGCCCAGGTTCACCGGCGTGCCGAGCATTTCCTTCCAGCGCTGTCTCTGAGAGTCACTCAAAATCGCCTCGATTCGGTTCTCGTGTTCCTTGCGAATTGCCATCAATCGCGGCCGGATCTTCTCCGGATTTCCGTCTTTGGAAGCTTCCTTCATCAGCGACTCGATCTTCTCCTGCATGTCGCGTAAGACCTCGGCAAGCTGCTGCCGCTGTACGTTAGTGACTTCCATCTCTTTCCCGAGCCCCGCGTGCCCAAGCGCGATGAAACCCTCCTGTTGAAGCAAAACCTGCCTCAGCCGTGCGAATTGTTCAGCGTGAAGCAGACCCTGAAGGAACGCCGTCAGGTTCTCCTGCGACTTCTCCCGATAGGCGTGAAGTTCCTGCTCCCGTTCCTCCGGTTTCAGTGCGCCGAGTTTCTGGAAGTGTTGCACGGCCTCCTGCATCGTGTCCTGGAGGCGTTTGCCTAATTTTGTCTTCTGCTCCTCGGAGAGTTTTAGTTCGTCCTGTATCTTGTCACGGTAGATCAGGAACACAGGCCCAAGTGTCTGCAAGATCTGTCGACGCGCTTCCGCGGGCAGGGCTTGCTCTGGCGAGTCCGGAGCGTTAACCGCCACCTTGTCCGCAGCGGCCGGCTCACCCAGCAGCCCGTACTGAACACCACAGTCCATGTCGATGTGGTGGCCGCCGGGAAGTGACGCTACCTCGTTGTCGTCCTTGCCGCGCGTTGAGTTGAACTTGAGCTTCTCGACGCCGTCAGCCGACAGCACCAGCCGCGTCATGCGATTCTTATCCATCTCAATGAAGCCGCCCCATTTGAGTTTGACCCCGTGCATGTCGCCCGGAACGTCACCCACCCCCGCCTTGTTGATCCTGGCGATAAACACCTCCGACTCACCATCCACACGCCAGAGCGTCAGACCCTTGTCGGTTTCGACGAGCGTCGCCACGAAGTCGCATTTTTTCAACGCGTCTGTGTCGCAGTCGGGATCATCCAGCTGGAACGCGCCCAGCACGCCAATGTAGGTTTGCTTCACACAGACACGGGTAACTTCGATTGGAAGCCTAACTGGGCTCTTCCCCGCGGCCGCCATCGCCTTGCCCAATTGCTCCTGCATCGCGACGGCGATG